>NZ_JBHGNY010000011.1:0-120590 GCF_053544035.1 Vibrio sp. E150_018
CGTCTACCAATTCCGCCACGACCGCAAATTCGTGACTAGGATAAATCCTAGCTCTTCGACATTAATGGTAAGTTGATTGGTTAAACTTACTTATCGAATAACGATCCTTTAGAAAAGCATCGTTTAAAATATGGTGGCTACGACGGGATTCGAACCTGTGACCCCATCATTATGAGTGATGTGCTCTAACCAACTGAGCTACGTAGCCATGCGTTACTGAGTAACGTTGTGAGCCGAGAAGTATAACTAAATACAAACTCAACATCTAGTCTCAAAGTTATCTTTTCGAGACACGAGCCTCGATAACCGAGATTCGTTAAAATTTGGCTGGGCTACCTGGATTCGAACCAGGGAATGCCGGCATCAAAAGCCGGTGCCTTACCGCTTGGCGATAGCCCAGTTGACGGAACTCGATACTCGAGAAACGTTTTAATTATGGTGCGGTCGGAGAGACTTGAACTCTCACACCTTGCGGCGCCAGAACCTAAATCTGGTGCGTCTACCAATTCCGCCACGACCGCAAATTCGTGACTAGGATAAATCCTAGCTCTTCGACATTAATGGTAAGTTGATTGGTTAAACTTACTTATCGAATAACGATCCTTTAGAAAAGCATCATTTAAAATATGGTGGCTACGACGGGATTCGAACCTGTGACCCCATCATTATGAGTGATGTGCTCTAACCAACTGAGCTACGTAGCCTAAATTTTATTGTCCCTGTGTCTCAAGGACGGAGCGCATTATGCGTATCTGGGCCGCAAGCGTCAACAGTTTTTTTTAATAAATTGGCATTCTTGAATTGTTCGACTTTTTTTTAAACAAAAAGCTTTGTTTGTGAGCAAATACTAGTACTTAAAGCGAATTTTTCTCAAAAGAACCGTCTTTCAAAGACTTAATTCAAATAATAAAAAAGCCAGAAAATGACTGGCTTTATACAAACGTTAAAAAAATAATGTTTGTTATTTATACGTTAAAGCGGAAATGGACAACATCACCATCTTTTACGATGTAATCTTTACCTTCTAAACGCCATTTGCCCGCTTCTTTAGCGCCACTTTCACCTTTAAATTGGATGAAGTCTTCATAACCAACAACTTCAGCACGAATGAAGCCTTTTTCAAAGTCTGTATGGATTTTACCCGCTGATTGAGGGGCCGTTGCACCAACAGGGATAGTCCAAGCGCGAACTTCTTGTACGCCAGCGGTGAAGTAGGTTTGTAAGTCGAGTAGTTCATAACCAGAACGAATTACGCGGTTTAGGCCCGGTTCTTCAATACCCAAATCAGCTAAGAATTCGTTACGATCTTCTTCGTCTAGTTCTGACATTTCAGATTCAATTGCTGCACAAACCGGTACCACAACGGCATTTTCGCCTTTTGCGTATTCACGAACTTGGTCTAAGAATGGGTTATTTTCAAAACCATCTTCGTTTACGTTAGCAATGTACATAGTTGGTTTTAATGTCAGGAAGTTTAAGTAACCTACCGCAGCAAGCTCTTCTTTACTTAACTCAACAGAACGAGCCATGCCACCTTCAGTGAATACTGGAAGTAGTTTTTCTAGTACTGTGATTTCATATTTTGCGTCTTTATCGCCGCCTTTTGCTTTTTTCGCTTGGCGTTGAATGGCACGTTCACAGCTATCTAAATCGGCTAGAGCAAGCTCAAGGTTAATAATTTCAATATCTTCAATTGGTGAAATCCGACCTGCAACGTGGACGATGTTTTCGTTCTCAAAGCAGCGAACAACATGACCAATCGCATCAGTTTCACGGATGTTAGCTAGGAATTTGTTACCTAACCCTTCACCTTTTGATGCACCGGCAACTAAGCCTGCAATATCAACGAATTCCATAGTAGTTGGCAGAATACGTTTAGGGTTAACAATTTCAGCTAACGCATCTAGACGTAGATCTGGCACTGGTACGACACCCGTATTTGGCTCAATTGTACAGAAAGGGAAGTTAGCCGCTTCAATACCAGCTTTAGTTAGTGCATTAAATAGAGTTGATTTACCTACGTTTGGTAAACCGACGATTCCACATTTGAAACCCATGATATTAACCTTCTTTCATTCAGCATCATTAGCCGACTTATGTTGTAATTTTCTGACTCTTAAAGCGACTTATTCAGCTTTAAAAGTATGTAATCTATTTTGAGCTTTTGATAAGCCATCTTTGAGGAGAATGTCTAAACTTCTTACTGACTCATCGACCACTGCATCGAGTAATTCTTGTTCTTTGGCTGGGGCTTTACCGAGTACATAACCTGCCACACGGTCTTTATGGCCTGGGTGACCAATTCCAATTCTAAGTCGGTAAAAATCTTTGTTGTTGGCTTGCTTTGCAATAATATCTTTTAAGCCGTTATGACCGCCATGTCCGCCACCTTTTTTGAATTTAGCAACACCGGGAGGAAGATCCAGTTCATCATGAGCAACCATGATCTCCTCAGGTTTTATTTGATAAAATTTCGCAAGAGCAGAGACGGATTTTCCCGACAGGTTCATAAAGGTCGTCGGGATCAGTAACCGCAGATCTTGACCATTAACCAGAATGCGACCAGTGTAGCCATAAAACTTATTTTCGTCTTTTAGTGTCACGTTGTGAACGCGAGCTAATTCTTCAACCACCCATGCACCTGCATTATGGCGTGTTTTTGCATATTCAGGCCCAGGGTTCGCCAGACCAACGAGTAATTTGATAGGTTGAGTCAAAGTTTAGTTCTCTTTTCAAATTTAAAAAGCGCGGCATGATAGCATATTTTTTTCACGGATGGGCAAAGCTGGAAACAATAAAAAACCACTTTACCGTAAAGCAAAGTGGTTTCATTTATTTAGAACTTTGAGTTTCGAGTATTAGTTAAACATCGCAGAAATAGATTCTTCGTTGCTAATACGACGAATAGCTTCAGCAAGCATGCTTGAAAGCGTTAGCTGCGTTACTTTGCCCGTAGCTTTCATTTCTTCTGATAACTTGATTGAGTCAGTGATGATTACTTGGTCAAGTACAGAGTTTTGGATGTTTTCAGCGGCTTTGCCAGAGAATACGGCATGCGTGGCGTATGCAAATACACGTTTCGCACCACGTTCTTTCAACGCTTCAGCTGCTTTACATAGCGTGCCACCGGTATCGATCATGTCATCAACAATCACACAGTCGCGATCTTTAACATCACCAATTAAGTTCATCACTTCAGAAACGTTAGCACGAGGACGACGCTTATCAACAATCGCGATGTCAGTATCATCTAACATTTTTGCTGTTGCACGAGCACGTACAACACCGCCAAGGTCAGGAGATACAACAACAGGATCTTCAAGGTTACGAGACTTCATATCTTCCATTAGTACTGGTGTACCGAAGATGTTATCGACAGGCACATCGAAGAAGCCTTGAATTTGCTCAGCATGTAAGTCGATAGTTAAAACGCGGTCTACACCAACGTTAGAAAGGAAGTCTGCAACTACTTTTGCAGTGATTGGAACACGAGCTGAACGGACACGACGGTCTTGACGTGCGTAACCAAAATAAGGAATGACCGCTGTAATTCGACCTGCAGAAGCACGGCGCATTGCATCGATCATTACTACTAATTCCATTAAGTTGTCGTTGGTTGGGGCACAGGTAGATTGAATGATGAATACATCACTACCACGAACATTTTCATTGATTTGTACAGCGACTTCGCCGTCGGAAAAACGGTTAACAGTTGCGTCACCAAGGGAAATGTAAAGACGATCTGCAATACGTTGGGCTAGTTCAGGTGTGGCGTTACCAGCAAATAGCTTCATATCAGGCACGGTGGAAACCTCGGGTTGCGTCCAGTTTTAAATTGAGTTGTGGTTGGCTTGTTTGTAGTCAGCCAAAGTCTTATGAAGTGGTGAAGTATTCACCCCTTTGGCGATAAAGCCGAAGACACTATTACCTAACTGAGTTTGGGTATTTAACTTAGTTTGGGTTGATTCTGTTTGGTCGTTTAATTTCGTAAGAACACTTTCAGCTTCTTCTTGAGTATCAAACTCAGCGAAAAGACATGAGCCCGTTCCAGTTAATCTCGACGGCGCGTATTGTAGCAGCCATGAAAGTTGCTTAGCAACCTCCGGATAGAGTAAAGTGACGATTTTTTCGCAATCGTTTCCGTAAGGCTGCTGCAAAAGTGTTGTAAGAGCTTGCTTTGGCGTATTTCTTGTTAAATCTGGATGAGTGAAAATTTCTGCAGTTGTTATATTTTCTTCAGGCTTGATCACAAGGTACCACTTCTCATCAGGTGTCGCTGAGGTGAGTTTTTCACCTACACCTTCTGCAAATGCTGCTTGGCCGCGAACAAACACTGGCACATCCGCACCGAGTTTAAGGCCGAGTTCAGCAAGTTTGTCTAATGAGAAATTTAAGTCCCATGCAGTATTTAATATCACTAAGGTTGTTGCCGCATTTGAAGATCCACCGCCCAATCCGCCGCCCATTGGTATTACTTTATGTAGGTTAATCTCAGCACCTAAAGCTTGCGCATTCGATATATTTTTTCGTTCAGCTTCATCTTTCAGTGCTTGTGCTGCTTTCCAAATTAAATTGCTTTCCAGAGGTACTCCAGAAATTTCCGGTGTTATCGTGACGTTGCCAGATAGGTTAGGCGAGAACTTTAAGGTGTCACCGAAATCAATGAATTGGAATAAAGTCTGTAATTCATGGTAGCCATTATCGAGACGCCCAGTGATATATAAAAATAAATTCAGTTTTGCAGGGGAAGGCCATTCAATCTGAGTAAGCGTTGAGTGTTGAAACATTATAGAATCCATTTACTGATCAAGATTTTAATTTCGGTGTCACTTTGGTGTAACAGCAATTGTTTTGGCAAAGTGATGCTTTGTTGTTGATTTATCACGCTTTGATAATTTAAGTAAGACAGTGTCCAATCGCGACCATCGATCATTTTATTTAAACTTTCTACGGTATTCGATTGATTGAATGTGACGTTATCCGCTTGGGTTGGTAAACCTTTTATCCAGTCGGGTAATTGACTTACAGGAATCGCTAAGCCGGTTAAGTTTTGGATGAGGGCGTTAGCTTGTTGCGCGGTTTGAACTTTGCCATCGGAATTGGTCACCATCGCGCCTGTTGGAGTCATTTGAATAGTGAGAACGGTTTGCCCAAAAACGGACAATAATTTGAGCTCACTGAAAGAATTGACCTGTTTAAGAATAAAATTTAGCGATTGACGGTGCTCTGGATCTTTATAGCCAATTTTACCGGTTGCTTTAAAAGTGTTGATCTGCTTGAGTACGGCTTTTTGGTTCTGCCAATCGACAGAGTAATTTTCTTGGGTCGGTGGTACGCTGCTACAACCTGACAGAATAAGTACCAATGTAGCCAATATTGTTGTGGTTAGGCGTTGAACAGGATAACGAGCACTTACTATGGTGCGAATAAAAGCGAAATGAGAAAACAAAGTGGCTTCCTTTGGCAGTTCGTAATTGAGTGCTAACTATACCATTCTATTTATGGTGAGAGCATTAGTAATGAAATATTTAACTTTCTGCTGTAATTAGAGAGTCAACAATGACGTTGTTTCAATCTTTTACATCACGTAATAACAAGGAAGGGGGTTAGAAAAGTACTAATAAAAACGGATGCCTCTTTCATTAATAAGTCCCATCAAGTAAAATTGCGTCCCTTTTATAATAAATTTCAGAGTGTCCTCACTAGATGTCCTTGCTTGCTATTGGTATCAATCACAATACAGCGTCGGTTGAGTTGCGAGAAAAAATTGCATTTTCACCGGAAAAACTGTCTGAAGCTTTAGCGCAGATAGCGATTAGTGACACCATAAAAAGTGGTGTGATAGTTTCCACATGCAATCGAACTGAAATTTATTGCGATGTAAAAAAAGGTACAGCTAAAGGTTATATCATTGAATGGTTGATGAATTTTCATCAACTAGATTCTGATGAATTAATGTCGAGTATTTATACCTACGAAGAACAAGCGGCCGTGCGTCATTTAATGCGTGTGGCATGTGGATTAGATTCTTTGGTACTTGGTGAGCCGCAAATTCTCGGTCAAGTAAAGCAAGCTTATGCTGAATCTACTGAGCTTAATGCAGTTAATGGCATGACAGAAAAGCTATTTCACAAAGCATTCTCAGTGGCAAAACGAGTCCGTACGGAAACCGCAATCGGCGGTAGTGCGGTTTCCGTGGCTTACGCGGCGTGCATTTTAGCCAAACAAATTTTTGAATCGATGAAAAATGTTACCGTGTTACTCGTTGGTGCGGGTGAGACGATTGAGCTAGTCGCAAAACACATATCATCGACAGAATGTAAAAAAATTATCGTTGCCAACCGTACGTTGGAACGTGCGAAAATCTTAGCTGATCAATTTTGTGGCGAAACCATTACTCTATCTGAAATTCCAGAGCATTTAGCCGAGGCTGATATTGTGATCAGTTCGACCGCCAGTCCACTGCCGATTATCGGCAAAGGTATGGTTGAATCCGCTTTGAAAAAACGCAAACACCAGCCGATGCTATTAGTTGATATTGCGGTTCCCCGTGACATCGAATCCCAAGTGGGTGATTTAGATGATGCTTATTTGTATAGTGTGGATGATCTGCAAGGCATCGTGAATAAAAACATTGAGCAGCGAAAAGTAGAAGCTATTCAAGCAGAGGCGATTGTTTCTGAAGAAAGTGCGGCCTTTATGACTTGGTTGCGTTCATTGCAAGCGGTCGATAGCATCCGTGATTATCGTGAACAAGCCAATGACATCAAAAATGATTTATTAGAAAAAAGCCTCAATGTACTCGCAGCTGGTGGCGATCCAGAGAGAGTATTACGAGAATTAAGTAATAAACTGACTAATCGTTTAATTCATCCCCCAACACGAGCGATGCAAATTGTTGCAGAGCAAGGTGAGCCTGAAAAGCTGATCGTTATCCGCCAAAGTTTAGGTTTAGAAGAGTTGTAGCGACGCTTATTTTTAGCCTTGTTATGATTTATGCCTTCCATTTTATTGATACTAAAAAAGAATTAAATTATGAAATCGTCAATTTTGACTAAATTAGAAACACTGGTTGAACGCTATGAAGAAGTTCAGCACTTACTTGGTGACCCTGATGTTATTGGCGACCAAAATAAATTCCGCACTTTATCTAAAGAATATTCTCAGCTAGAAGAAGTCACTAAATGCTTCCAAGCTTACCAGCAAGCGCAAGAAGATTTAGTCGCGGCTGAAGAAATGGCACAAGAAGATGACGCTGAAATGCGTGAAATGGCGCAAGAAGAAATCAAAGAGTCAAAAGTGATGATTGAGCGTCTCGCGGATGAATTGCAAATCTTATTGATTCCAAAAGATCCCAATGATGAGCGTAACTGTTTCTTAGAGATTCGTGCTGGTGCCGGTGGTGATGAAGCGGGCATTTTTGCTGGTGATTTATTCCGTATGTATAGCCGTTTTGCTGAGAAAAAAGGTTGGCGGATTGAAGTGATCAGCAGTAATGAAGCTGAACATGGTGGTTACAAAGAAATGATCGCTAAAGTGAATGGCGATGGTGCTTATGGCGTATTGAAATTTGAATCAGGCGGTCACCGCGTACAACGTGTTCCTGCGACTGAATCACAAGGTCGCGTTCATACTTCAGCTTGTACCGTTGCGGTTATGGCGGAAATTCCAGAAGCGGAAATACCAGAGATTAAAGCATCAGATCTGAAAATTGATACCTTCCGTTCATCCGGCGCGGGTGGTCAGCACGTTAACACCACCGACTCAGCGATTCGTATTACCCACTTACCAACTGGTACGGTAGTTGAGTGCCAGGATGAGCGTTCACAGCATAAAAACAAAGCCAAAGCGATGGCAGTACTTGCTGCGCGTATTATTCAAGCAGAAGAAGCCAAACGTGCGGCAGAAGAGTCTGATACTCGTCGTAACTTATTAGGCTCTGGTGACCGTAGCGACCGTATTCGTACTTATAACTACCCACAAGGCCGTGTATCGGATCACCGCATTAACTTAACCTTGTACCGTTTAAGTGAAGTGATGGAAGGCGATCTACAAAGCTTGGTGGATCCAGTGATTCAAGAATATCAAGCCGACCAGCTAGCCGCACTATCAGAGCAATATTAATCTCAATGATCAGCATTGAAGCTAACTTACAAACGGCGATTGAAGCATTGATCGCCAGTGGTTCTGATACGCCAGCACTGGATGCCGCAGTACTGTTGTGTCGCGTATTGGATAAACCGCGCAGCTATTTGCTTACTTGGCCAGAGCGCGAGCTTGATGCGGCTCAACAAGTTCAATTTGATGAACTATTAGCTAAGCGTATTGAAGGTCAACCAGTAGCTTATATTCTAGGTGAGCGAGAATTCTGGTCATTACCGTTGGACGTTGCGCCTGCTACTTTAATCCCGCGCGCGGATACTGAAAGGCTGGTGGAATTAGCACTAGAAAAAATTCCGTCTATTGACGGGGATATTTTGGATCTCGGTACCGGTACGGGAGCCATTGCTTTGGCACTCGCTTCTGAATTTCCTGAACGTCGTGTGATTGGGATCGATTTACAATTACAAGCCCAACAGCTAGCTACCCGTAATGCCCAAAAACTCAACCTAGCTAATGCATCGTTCTTGCAAGGTAGTTGGTTTGAACCATTGGATGATAAAACTGAATTTTCCTGTATTGTGAGTAACCCTCCTTATATTGATAAGATGGATCCACATCTTGTACAAGGAGATGTTCGTTTTGAACCTCTGACGGCGCTGGTCGCTGAAGAAAAAGGGCTTGCCGATCTCAGGTATATTGCTGCCAATGCGCGTCAATATTTAAAATCGGGGGGGTGGTTATTAATGGAACATGGCTATGATCAGGGAACTGATGTTCGCCAGATTCTACAGGATGCAGGTTACCAGCAAGTAACGACTGAACAAGATTATGGTCACAATGACCGCGTAACACTAGGTTGTTGGCTGAACGATTAACTATTGAATAAAGATAACAGTTGGCATGATGCTGACTATCAAAAGAAGAGATAAACAATGTTATATACCTCAATGAAACACGTACATTTATTGGCTATTGCACTCAGTGTTTTATTCTTAACAGTTCGTTATATTTTAATGATGATGGATTCGCCATTACTTAATAAAAAGTTCTTCAAAGTCACGCCTCATATTGTTGATACCGTTTTATTACTATCGGGTATTTTTCTTATTTTCATCACAGGTTTTATGCCATTTACCGCTGCGGGCGCTTGGCTAACTGAAAAAATCAGCTGCGTTTTAGTGTATATCGCACTTGGATTTGTCGCTCTGAAGCTGGGTAAAAATAAAGTGATTCGCAGCGTGGCATTCTTTGGTGCTTTAGGTTGGTTGTATTGGGCCGCACACCTTGCGATGACCAAAGTTCCGACATTGTAAGCATTGTTTTAACTTGAAATTGATAACTTCAACTTGAAACCGATAGCTTTAACTTGAGTAGTTTGACGTAATGACTGATTTAGAATTATTTGAACAAGAAATTGATGAATGCAGTTTGCTGGAAGGAGCGTTAGCGTTAAATGCGTTAATTTTCCCTGAAACCGATAAGCCGTGGGTGATGCATACGTTAAATGCCATGTTTGAAGAGCTTGAACATGCGTTAGTGCATGAAACGGATGAAAAGCAAAAGTTCGAATCTTTCCTACGCTTTTTCTACCACGATTGGAACTTTTCCGGTGACAGCGAGCAGTTTTTTGACTCATCTAATGCTCGAGTGGAGTTGGTATTAAAACGCCGTAAAGGGATCCCCGTTAGTTTAGGTGCGCTGTTGGTTTATTTTGGTGAGCGTTTAGGCTTTCCAATTGTAGGCGTCAGCTTTCCGAGTCAATTTATTGTTAAAGTGAATTGGCCGCATGAGGCGCCGCTGTACATCAATCCATTTAATGGCGAGTATGTGTCTAAGTCTATTTTACGTGCTTGGTTGATTGGTTATGAAGGTCCATTAGCTAAAGTAAAACCTCAAGATCTTGCCGCTTGTGATAATCCAAGTGTTTTGGGGCGTTGGCTTGCGGTCATTAAAGGGGCTTTGATACGTGAAGATAATTTTGCTCAAGCATTAATGTGCACAGATATTGCGCTAAGCTTTGTACCTGACGATCCTTATGAAATACGCGACCGCGGTTTTATTTACCAACAGCTTGATTGTCAGCAATTAGCAATGGAAGATTTCCAGTTTTTTATTGATAGCTGCCCGGAAGATCCCTCTTCTGAAATGCTTAAAATTCAGGTGAACGCATTAAGCGGGCACCAAGTAACTATTCATTAGTAGAGATGCATTAGTAGAGATTTACTAATAGCGGCTCACTATAACTTATTCATTAATTTCAAACATAGCGTTTGAAGGACGGAGCGAACAGTATGCAACAGAAAACCGTTAATATCGGCAACATCCCAGTTGCTAATAATAAACCTTTTACTCTTTTTGCTGGTATGAACGTACTTGAGTCTCGTGACCTTGCGATGCAAATCTGTGAGCACTATGTAAACGTTACTGAAAAGCTAGGCATTCCATACGTATTTAAAGCGTCTTTTGATAAAGCTAACCGTTCTTCAGTGCATTCTTACCGTGGCCCTGGCTTGGAAGAAGGCATGAAAATCTTCCAAGAGCTGAAAGATACTTTCGGTGTGAAAATTATTACTGACGTGCATACGGAAGCGCAAGCACAACCCGTTGCGGATGTGGTTGATGTTATTCAATTGCCAGCTTTCTTAGCTCGTCAAACTGACTTAGTTGAAGCAATGGCAAAAACGGGCGCAGTCATTAACGTGAAGAAACCACAATTTATGAGCCCGAACCAAGTGGGGAATATCGTGGATAAATTCGCAGAATGCGGTAACGATAAAATCATCTTATGTGAACGCGGTTCATGCATGGGTTACGACAACCTAGTCGTTGATATGCTTGGTTTTGGTGTAATGAAAAATGCATCAAACGGCAGCCCAATCATTTTTGATGTAACCCACTCACTACAAATGCGCGATCCTTCAGGTGCCGCTTCTGGTGGCCGTCGTGAGCAAACAGTAGAGCTAGCAAAAGCCGGCCTAGCTACAGGTATTGCGGGTCTATTTATCGAAGCGCATCCAAATCCAGACCAAGCGAAATGCGATGGTCCGTCTGCATTGCCACTCGATAAGCTAGAACCATTCTTGAAGCAAATGAAAGATCTTGATGATTTAATCAAAGGCTTTGAGCATATCGATATTCGATAACTCACATAGACTTTATCGATAAACGTTAAAAACCAGTCATTTATGTGACTGGTTTTATTATACTGATTCCAATAAATGAGTGGGTTAGATTAACGTAGTTAGCAAGCTTTTTAATAAGCTAAGATGATCAATTATTTGCTGGAGTTGGTATTCTTATAATGGATAGAATCGTTTTCTTGTGATCGTGACATCAATTCTTTTTGTTAACTATTCTTAAAGTTAATCAATCTATTACACTTTGTGTCTTTATACCTTCACATTAGCGTTGTTCTTTTCTTTTTAATTTCTCACTTTACAGGTATTCATCGATGAAACATTTTGTATTAAAAACGTCAGTCGTCGCGATTGCTTTAGCTTCAGTTGTCGCTTGTTCTAATCAATCAGGGCATGAGTGGCAAGCGGATAAAACCTATAAGCTTACTGTACTACATACCAATGATAACCATGGTCGCTTCTGGCATAACCAAGATGGTGAATATGGGATGGCGGCACGTAAAACCTTGATTGATAGCATTCGTAAGCAAGTACAAGCAGAAGGAGGCAATGTTTTGTTGTTCTCTGGGGGTGATATCAATACTGGTGTACCTGAATCAGACTTACAAGATGCTGAGCCTGATTTTAAAGGCATGGATAAAATTGGTTACGATGCAATGGCAGTCGGGAACCATGAATTTGATAATCCATTATCGGTACTGATGAAGCAGCGTGATTGGGTTAATTTCCCAATGCTTTCTGCCAATATCTACGATAAAAAAACCGGTGAGCGACTATTCCAGCCTTATAAAATTTTCGATGAACAAGGGATCAAAATTGCGGTTATTGGTTTAACTACCGAAGATACCGCCAAGATTGGTAACCCTGAATATATTGGCGATGTGGAATTTCGAGATCCGAAATCTGAAGCTAAGAAAGTCATTGAACAACTACAAGCTAATGAAAAACCCGATCTGATTTTTGCTGTAACTCACATGGGGCATTATGACAATGGTTTAAGCGGTGCTAATGCGCCGGGTGATGTTACTCTCGCTCGTTATTTACCACAAGGTGAGTTGGATATGATTGTCGGTGGACACTCACAAGAGCCAGTGTGCATGGAGTCTGAAAACCACAGAAAACAAGACTACAAGCCTGGTGATGAATGTGCGCCAGATAAACAAAATGGCACTTGGATTGTTCAAGCTCACGAATGGGGTAAATATGTCGGTCGCGCCGATTTTGAGTTCAAAAATGGTGAACTCAACATGGTGAGCTATAACCTTATTCCTGTAAATTTAAAGAAAACCATTAATGTCAATGGTGAGAAGAAAAAAGAATTAGTACAAGCTGAAATCCCACAAGATCTCGAGTTAAAAGCTTTCCTACAGCCATATCAAGATAAAGGCCAAGAGCAACTAAACGTGCAAATCTCTTATTCAAATGGCAAGCTTGAAGGAGATCGTAACGTAGTGCGCTTTAAGCAAACAAACTTAGGTCGCTTGATTGGTATGTCACACATGGAGCGAGTGAATGCCGACTTTGCCGTGATGAACTCTGGCGGTGTGCGTGATTCTATTGCCGCAGGTGATATCACTTACAAAGACGTTCTTAAAGTGCAACCATTTGGCAATATCGTCACCTACATGGATATGAAAGGCAGCGAACTGTTGGATTACCTCAATGTTGTAGCGACCAAGCCGGTTGATTCAGGTGCCTACGTGCAGTTTGCGGGTATATCCATGACAGTTGCCAAAGACAAAGTGAGCAATGTCGTCATTGGCGGTAAGCCACTCGATCCAAACAAAGTTTACCGTTTCTCTATCCCAAGCTTTAATGCTGCAGGTGGCGATGGCTATCCAAAAATTGATGATAAACCGGGTTTTGTGAATACAGGGTTTGTTGATGCCGAAGTATTAAAAGACTACTTAGAAAAACACAACCCAATCAATGTTGCTGATTACGAGCCAAATGGTGAAATTAAATACCTTAACTAACCTAAAGCATTGAACTGAAATTCAGTTTATTTAAGAATGTATTCGAGCAAACTGAGTATAAAACAGCGCTGAATCAAGCGCTGTTTTTGTTTGTTAAGGTAATCGCTTATTAAGGACAAATTATGACACCGGCAATTAATCTCGCGAAAAAGAAGAAAATCCCGCATACGGTTCATCAATATAAGCATGATCCTAATGCAACAAGTTATGGGCTAGAGGCAGCTGAAGTCCTTGGACAAGATCCCGCGCAAGTATTTAAAACCTTATTATTTTGTCTTAATGGTGAAGCGAAGAACCTTGCGGTAGCGATCATTCCGGTTGAAAACAAATTAAACCTTAAACAAGCCGCCAAAGCCGCCGGTGCTAAAAAAGCCGAAATGGCCGATCCTGACATCGCACAAAAAACCACAGGCTATGTAGTAGGGGGAATTAGTCCGCTAGGCCAAAAGAAAGCCTTACCAACATTTATTCATCAATCCGCCACCAACTTTGACACCATCTGTGTGTCAGCCGGTAAACGAGGCTTGGAGATCGAACTTGCGCCACAGGATCTGGCTGGTTTAACTAGGGGGAAGTTTGTGGATTTGTGTCAGGGGTAAATTGTTTTTGAGCAGAACCTTCTTACGATATCCCTGATATGACGATATTTAAGATAATGCCAATTATACAAATAAACTACCAAACGATGGCTAAATTTACTGACCCACTACAGTACGAAGGTGTACGTTCTCATATCAGTACGAACAGATATTGATATTAATTTTACGAGGAAGTGACTGCTGGGGCAATTAAAGAGTGCAAACACTACAAGTTATCGATGCAATCCATGATTTGCGTAACATTTTATATTAATATCTGATTTTTATATACTGAAATATCAGTGGTTTATGTAAAGTATCTATTAGGCAAATAAATCATGAGTAAGAACACTATCAACAACGATATCCCAAAGCTAAAATTGGCTAGGCCCTCTTTAATACACTATTTACAGCAGGCAGACTGGACATTAAGTCGCTTGCTTGGGTTTATTTTAAAGGCGTTAGTCTTTATTTTTTTAGTCAGTATAAGCATTACTGTCGTCAGTTTTGAATTGCTCAATATTTTTGAGTATCAAGATGGACTAGCTGATGTATCAACTATCGAGATTATCTTTTTTATCTCATTTTTAGTGTTGTTAAAACGCTATTGGGTATATACAAAACAAACCTCACTTCGCTGGTGGCATATCATTAGTACCCCATTTTTATGGCACGGAAGGTTCATAACCGCTGCTTTGCTTTGTGTAAGTACGATTGCTTTCATTGACCTATTTCAAGGTACCGAGCACTTTAAAAACTTGCTATTGCTAAAACAAAGTTACGAGCAAATCTTTTCTTTCGGCATTATATTATTGTGTTTATATATTGCGATTCCAAGCCAGAGTCTGATTATGCTCCAAAACTCAGACTCTAACATCCCATTAAAAAAAACAAATAACGACGATATTAAACAAGCATAAACGGAGACTTAAATTTAAAATGCTCAATAAAAAAAACTTCATGCTAGCTATGACATTAGGCAGCTTACCAATGGCTTCGAGTGCTGCTGCGATCACTTTAGTCGATAGCTGTGTTGAACTTGTGAATATTTATGAATCTAAAAATTCAAAACACTTACTTGCAGCACAAACTACATCTCTTTCGGAGAGTTTACGTGCAGGGTATTGTTTAGGAGTGATTGAGCAATATGCTAAATCCGAATACGGCTGCCGTTCAGATTGGTATGACCGAGCACAGTTTATTGCTCGCGAGTCATTAAAAGATAGGCCTTTGCCAGAACGCAAACTATTGGAGCTGTCGTGTGAAATCTGACGATAGTTACATCTCAACACCTGATGCAATATGGAAGCTATTCAACATAAAGTTAGCCGAACATAAATCATTCAAAGATTTGGTGTACCCGCTAGTAAGAAGCAAAGGCTTTTTGGAAGTTAAAAAAGAGCCTATGGCATTAGGCTCAACAAAGCACCACTTGCTTATTGCAAGTAGTAGCCTAACCAAACTTCATAACGCCGTTTTGCTACAAGGTTTTTTTGCTGATAGTAAACGAATCAAAGATACTTTTGCTCATCCTAAAAAACGCATAGAAGCAGCAGCCTTTTTAGAAACTATCATCATAGGTAGACAATCAATCCTCACGGTAGGTATTCAAACAATCACGCTGTCAGAATTGATCGTAAAATTAAAATCAGAACATATTGATCTAAATAAAGAAAAACTGCCCAACCCTTTTAAAGAGTTACCCCAACTTTATCTCAATGGCGTAACCAGTGTGATGCAAGCTCTATTGGCTCAAAGCGCCCAGCTAACACAAGGCGAATCAATGGTCATGCACTTTTTCAATCAGGATATAGAAAAAGCCTACCTTGCCGCATGCTCCCTGAAAAGTACAACTCCTGCATTGGCTAGATACCAATCCCATATTAAACAGAAATATCTCGAAGCCGTTGAGTTCGATGACCTATTACATAATTTATTAAATTAGTTGTTGCGAGTGCAGTGCACTCAATCATTCTTGCCGTTAGTTCATCAGGGAGAGCAAGAATGACTTCGACCAAACAGTTAGTTGACACATTTCAAGCTCGAATTCCTTCGTGCCATATAAAGCGAGCTTTTACTATCGAAAAGCAACTTGGATCGGGAACTTCATATCTTAGTTTAGGAGGTAGGAAGATTCGCTCTTGCCCAACCTTTATAAGGTTTAAATTAGGAAGAGGATTTCGATTTATTTGGCATAACACCTCTGATGGGCTACAACCCACAGCAATTACAACTAGGCAGGGATTTGAACGAATACTTAAGCAAATTCGTAAGGCTAGTTGCTAAATAAGGAAATCAGAACATGTCTAAAAAAATTACACCAACAAATAATTCAGCGAACATGCCAAACTCAAACAAAGGTTCCTCTGGTACGAATAAGCAATACGACCAAAACCAAGGCAATCGTGGTAAGCAACTCAACCCTAACCAACAAGGGAAGAAATAGTATGCCTAACTCAAGTGAAATGTCCCAAGACGAGCTCGATATATGGTCAGATATCAATAACCCAAATAACGATGCTGATATGGATGATTGGTCTGATGCACATAACCCAAATAATGATGATTACTTAGGTGATGATTAGGTGAGAAGCGGCTCTCTAGGGAGTCGCTACTTTTTGTAGTAGATTAAGTAATTAGGCACAGAGTTAGAGTTCTAGACATGAGAAAATTAAATCGCAGGGTCTTGAAATCAGCCTCAATTTCCTTCTGGCACGTAATGGGGCATAAATAAGTAACTTACATCAACCCTCCCCAGTCCTCCCTTGGCTGTAAGTCTTGATACCAAGTATTTTTCATTGATAAAGGGAGGGAGTTATTTGTGAACGCTTGTTGTTTAGCTGCATATATTCAATATTCTCCTGTCTCAAGTTTTCAAGATTCCGCACTAAATAAGCTGATTTCTGAATCGCTTAGTCTCCAATGTAATGACTACTTTAGTTGCTTATAGCATGCGATTAACCATAGTGAGTATGAGAGTAAAAGCGGCAAAGATCAGCTCTTTCCCTTGATAGATGATGTTACTTGGCAACAGAAGTCGACATAAGGGGAAGCTGGATGGAGTTGGTTACGCCAAACTAGCCAAACTATAATTTTACTGGTAAAGGGAAGGAGCTGGTTCGTTGATATGGATAGATCAGCGATAAACTCACCTCACTAGATAAATAAACTACATTCTGACATAAGAAGTTTCTAGATATATGAGGTACATAGGGCAAAGTGTGCTAGTAAAACTGTCGAACCTTAAACCCCTTTTCAATAGACGTAAAAAAGCCTGACTATTTCTAGTCAGGCTTTCTAAATCTGGAGGCGCCTCCCGGAGTCGAACCGAGGTCCACGGATTTGCAATCCGCTGCATAGCCACTCTGCCAAGGCGCCATTTTGTATTGGGTGTTTTTTGAAGAAACTTTTGAAGAGTTTATCGAGAATCTTTTAGATGGTGCCCCGGGCCGGACTTGAACCGGCACAGCGCGAACGCCGAGGGATTTTAAATCCCTTGTGTCTACCAATTCCACCACCAGGGCACATGTAATCTAAATTACAGGGCACTTAAACTGAAAAGTTAGAACACCATCATCTTCGCTTGAAGACGAGGCATACTTTATAGTATTCAACGCAGAGGTAAACATTTTTTTTCAAAAACAAGGTTTAAGTGTCTGCTTTTTAGGCTTTTTGCTTTGTTTATAGTCAAAGTGAGGTGCATTATATACTCTCTACTATTTTTTTATCATGTTTACTTATGCACCTTCTCAGGGGAATAAAGTGATGACTATTTTTAAGGTGAGTATTTTGGCTATTCAAAACTGGCGGATGATTTTCGGGATCAGTTTGGTCTTGTTGACTCTAAATGCTTGCTCGCCAACCGAATCTCCACAAGCGTCAGGAACATTAGAACGAGAGCGTATTCGCTTGCTTGCCACCTCAAGCGAAATCATCACATCATTGCCTATCAAACAAGGCAGTGTAGTGAAAGTTGGCCAAGTAATTGCTCAATTAGATCCTACTACACAAAAAGCTATTTTAGCTAAAGCCAAGGCTGAACGAGATCAACAACAAGCCAATTTAAATAAGATGCTTAATGGTGAACGTTCAGAAGATATTGATGTTGCGACAGCGAATTTAAATAGCGCGAAAGCGGAACTGTTGGATGCACAAAAGCATTTAAAACGTATCAATGAATTAGTGAACAGAAAACTCGCTTCAATCGCAGATCAAGATAATGCCTTATACGAAAGAGATACTAAGCAAGGCCAGTATGACTCTGCTTACAAAACATGGTTGAAGCTCACCAACGGAAACCGAATTGAAGATATTGAATTTGCTAAAGCGCAGTTGGCCGCGGCAAAAGCAGAAGTCATGTTGCAACAGCATAAACTCCAACAATTAACGGTTGTCGCAACCCGAAATGGCATTCTTGATTCGTTACCTTATAACTTGGGTGAACGAGTCACACAGAATTCGGTGGTGGCGATCATTCAATCTAATTCTGCGCCATACGCTCGTGTTTACCTGCCTGAGCAATATAAGCATTCAATTCAAGTCGGCAGTTCATTAATGGTACATATTGATGGAGTCAAGCAAGCATTACGTGGAAAACTTCGTTGGATTTCCGTTGACCCTGCTTTTACACCTTATCGAAACATGACGGAAGAAGATCGTTCTCGTTTAGTGTATTTAGCGGAAATTGATTTGCCTAAAGAAGCTTCACAATATGCCGCCGGTATTCCTCTGCAGGTGGACTTGGAGTCTGAGCATGAGTGAGATTGCTATTTACGCTCGTAATGTTGTGAAGAAGTTTGGTCATTTTACTGCGATTGATGACATTTCCATATCTGTGCCTAAAGGGTGTATTTATGGTTTTCTTGGTCCGAATGGATGCGGTAAATCAACTATGATCCGTACACTGACTGGCTTGCTCACGCCGACTTCTGGTGAAATTGATGTTCTAGGGTTACGCATTCCCAAAGATGCTGAAAAGTTGCGTTTAAATATTGGCTATATGACCCAAAAATTTTCACTTTATGATGATCTAAGTGTTGAAGAAAACTTGATCTTTATAGGACAAATTTATGGCATGGATAAACGCAAGTTAGCTGAACGTCTAGAGCAACAACTAAAAACGTATGGCTTAGATCAATTACGTAATCAACGAGTAAAAGGCATGAGTGGTGGACAAAAACAACGCTTATCTCTTGCTTCGGCCACGATGAACAACCCTGAACTTTTGTTCCTTGATGAGCCTACGTCGGCGGTCGATCCGGAAAATCGCCGCGACTTTTGGGAAAAGCTATTCGATTTATCTGATCAAGGCACCACAATTTTAATTACCACGCATTATATGGATGAAGCCGAAAAGTGCCATCGTTTGGCCATTATGGAAGCGGGCAAGATGCGAGCGGATGGTGAACCGGAAGAGCTCATGGACAAGATGGGGGTTAATATTGTGGAAATTAAAGCAGATAACCTTCGTCAGTTGAAAGCAACTTTATTGAGTCAGCCAGAGATCCGTACTGCAGCACAACTCGGAGTGAGATTACGAGTTTTAGTCTATCAATCGGTCAATGATCCTATTGATTGGTTGCGACAAAGATTCTCTCAATTAGCCGATTGTGAAATGAGTTTAGTGCGCCCAACATTAGAGGATGTGTTTGTTAGTGTGACTGGAGAGGGCCGTCAATGAGTAGCCTTTTCCGTATGAAAGCAATAATGGTGAAGGAATTTCGTCAACTGTCACGAGATAAACTCACCTACGCCATGATAGTCATGATCCCATTGATTCAGTTGTTATTATTTGGTTATGCGATTAATACTGTTGTGCGCCACATTCCAGTCGCGGTGGTCGATCAAAGTCATAGCCAAGCTTCACGTTGGCTAGTGGCGTCGATGAAAGCATCACAAGTGGTTGATGTGGTGAAAAATTATCAATCGACAGCTGAAGGTCAGAAGGGGATTCAAACCGGTGAAGTACGAGCCGTTTTAGTGATCCCTTATGATTTAGAGCAAAGGCAAGCGCAGCAAAGAGTTCAAGCACAATGGATGATTGATGGTTCTGACAGCATGATAGGTTCGGCAATTTTAGGATTAGAAAACATGCCTGTGACCAATACCTACAAATTGTCTAATCTACCGGTTGATTCCAAAGCGACCAATCAAACCTTTGAAATGACAATGTTTTATAACCCCGCGCAACGGTCGGCGATCAATATTGTACCGGGATTGCTAGGCGTTATTTTAACGATGACGATGGTGCTATTTACTAGTATTGCTATCGTTAGAGAATCAGAACAAGGGAACTTGGAGTTATTGATCACAACGCCGGTGAATTCATTTGAATTAATGATCGCTAAAATCATTCCCTATATATTTGTTGGTCTACTGCAAGTCGCGATTGTTTTAGGCTTAGGCTACTTTATTTTTGATGTACCAATAAACGCGTCATTAATTGATGTTTTTCTTGGTTCACTGGTCTTTATTTCAGCAAGTTTGACACTAGGTTTAGTGATTTCTACGATTGCTAAAACACAACTTCAAGCAATGCAATTGACACTGTTTATTATTTTGCCTTCCATTTTATTGTCGGGCTTTATGTTTCCAATCGAAGGCATGCCAGTATTGGCACAGTGGATAGCCGAAGGATTGCCAGCCACACACTATATGCGGATTATTCGGGCACTGGTGTTAAAAGGTGCAGAGTTAGGAGATTTGTATAAAGATGTGCTGTGGTTGTTGGGTTTCACCGTGGTAGGGATTGCGGTTGCCGCGTTGAGATTTAAGAAAACGCTTGATTAATGATTAACAAGAAGTGATGAGCAGTAAAAAAATACCGGCAGCGTTTTAATAAGTCGCTACCGGATTAGTTATTTGTTGGATTGGGTATTACTTAATGGTTACTTCTTTGGTGTCCATTTTTTGATAGTACTGCTATTTGAGTTACCAAAACGAGAGCCTTTGCTAGCAGGCTTTCTAGGTGTCGCTGCTTTGGGCTTATCTTGATTACGGCTACGATTACCACCAGTGCGATCACTTTCTTTACCTTTGGTACGTGGTTTACGTTCAAACTCACCTTTACCTCGGTAAGTTTTAAATTGAGTTTCACGTTCTTTTTCCGCTTGCTTGCGTGCATCGTGTAATTTAGCGTCTGTTGCTTTCGCAATGCTATGACCATCAGCGGCGACTTTAGAGGCTTCTTCTGTACCTACTGAACCTTCAATCATATTATGAATTTCAGTGATTTCAGCATCGGTTAAGTAACGCCATTTGCCGTTTGGTAGTCCATCAATGGTGATGTTCATAATACGAACGCGGCGTAGTTTATAAACATCGTAACCTAAGGCTTCACACATACGGCGAATTTGACGGTTTAAGCCTTGAGTCAAAGTCATACGGAAAGAAAAATCGGTTTCTTTGCTTACCTTACAAGGTAGGGTTGTGGTATCCAAAATATCGACACCTGAGCTCATCTTGGTTATAAACTCTTCGGTAATCGGCTTATCAACACGTACTACATATTCTTTTTCGTGGGCATTACCCGCACGTAAGATCTTGTTGACGATATCTCCGTCATTGGTTAAGAAAATCAAACCATCAGAAGGTTTATCTAGGCGACCAATTGGGAAGATACGTTTACGGTGACCAATAAAATCAACAATATTGCCTTCAACGTGACGCTCGGTAGTACAAGTAATTCCCGTTGGTTTATTTAGCGCAATATAGATAGGCTTTTCTTTGGTCTTAATTGGCTTGTTATCAACCTGAACATCATCGCCCGGCAGCACTTTAGTACCCATTTCCGGCACGATGCCATTAATAGTGACACGGCCTTGATTGATAAGCTTATCGGCTTCACGGCGTGAGCAAAAGCCCGAATCGCTGATGAATTTATTAAGACGAATAGCAGAAGTTTGATTAGTCATAGTGATCTCTTTTGACGTTTCACAACGGAAATGCTCAGCGATATATTAAAAAGATAGCTTGAGCGATGAAGGTGATAGAGCTTAGCAGATTTGCTGATTTAACTCATTCGTTTTTGGTGGCGTTCGCGGTTATCTAATTTCATTTCAGCACTTTTCTTAATTAAGACATACACCGCACCGCTGCCACCATGAAAAGGTTGAGCACTATGAAAACACATCACATCAGAAATCTGCTCAAGCCATGCGGCAACATAGCTTTTCATTAAGGCGGGTGGATTAGAACGCTCACCTTTACCGTGCACAATTAAGACACTGCGAGTATCAAGACGCTGTGCTTGGCGTAAAAACGACACCACATCTTCACGAGCTTGCTCTAAAGTCCGACGGTGTAAATCTAACTTGGCGGTAATCGGGTACTTACCTAAACGTAATTTGCGGAATACGCCATCTTGAACGCCATCTTTTTTGTATTCCAAAATATCATCAGGCTTCAGCATAGGCGCATTATCCAACGATAGATATTCGTCATACTCTTCTGTTAAAGATACGGCTGCTTTGCGTCGGGCAAGGTGCGCTTCAGTAAGAGTTCGCGCTTTGGTTCGAATGGTCGTATCTTGCTTTATCGGTTTAACATCACCCATCATTTGTTGAAATAAGTCTAAGTCATTATCGTTTGTCATAATCATTACCACTTGATGGAAAGCTGTTATAGGAAAATTATAACGGTAGAGAGTGATATGGGAATCGTATCTGCTTATAAAATCAGCAAATGAACGTTATTTTTTAAAATCGTAAAATAATTGCTTAAAAACTCTTGCGCTTACTAATAAAATCCGTATTATACGCAGCTCATTCAGCGACACATTGCTGACATGAATTTCGGTGAATAGCGCAGTTTTGTAGCGCATCTCCGGCTTTTAGGAATAGCGGGACCAGAGGGCGACCCTTGGTACAAAAAACTAAAAGCGAATACAAAATCTCGGTGAATAGCGCAGTTTGGTAGCGCATCTGGTTTGGGACCAGAGGGTCGGGGGTTCGAATCCCTCTTCACCGACCACTTTTAAAAAGGCCTCACAGCAATGTGAGGCCTTTTTGCATTTAATCCCAATAGGTCGGAGGCTCGTCTGATATTAGAACATTAATCAAACGCCATCTTCAATGAGCGTAGCGTTGACTTTCTTTAGACGATACCTTGCTCAAGCATTGCATCAGCAACCTTTCTAAAGCCAGCAATATTAGCACCTAACACTAAGTTACCAGGTTGACCAAACTCTTTACTGGTTTCGTTCACATTGTCAAAAATGTTTTTCATAATTGCTTGTAAGTGGGTATCTACTTTCTCGAAAGTCCAATTCTGCATACTGGCATTTTGTGCCATTTCAAGCTGACTGGTTGCGACTCCACCTGCATTCGCTGCTTTTGCTGGACCGTAAGCGATTTTAGATTCAATAATAGTTTGAACCGCTTCTGGCGTAGTTGGCATATTTGCACCTTCACTAATTAGGTGACATCCATTACTGATCAATGCTTGGGCATCAGACAATGTCAGTTCATTTTGTGTTGCACATGGGAAAGCTGCGTCGGCTTGATAACGCCATACACTATGACCATCTTCAGGGTAGTCGTCCACGGGAGTATATTTTGCTTCTGGGTAGGTGTCTAAATAGGTTTCTAAGCTGGTACGTTGCACTTCTTTGAGTTGTTTGAGTAGTTCAAGGTCGATACCTTGTTCATGGTAAATTGTACCTCTTGAATCACTGCAAGATACCGGGATCGCACCGATTTGATACAGTTTTTCGATAGCGTAAATAGCCACGTTACCCGCACCGGAAACTAAACACCTTTTTCCTTTTAATGAGCTTTGACGATCATTGAGCATGTATTCTGCGAAATAAACCGCGCCATAGCCGGTGGCTTCTTTTCTTACTAGTGAACCACCCCATAGCAGGCTTTTTCCGGTAAGAACGCCTTCATAACGACCAGTTAAACGCTTATATTGACCAAACAAATAGCCGATCTCACGAGCCCCAACCCCTATATCCCCTGCAGGAACGTCTGTTGTTGGACCGATATGGCGATATAGTTCATTCATAAAGGACTGACAAAAACGCATGATCTCTCCATCAGATTTGCCTTTAGGGTTGAAGTTCGACCCACCTTTGCCACCACCAATAGGTAATCCAGTCAGTGCATTTTTGAATATTTGCTCAAAACCAAGAAATTTAATAATGCCAGCATTGACTGAATGGTGAAATCTTAAGCCGCCTTTGTATGGGCCAAGGGCTGAGTTAAATTCAATTCGGTAACCTTTGTTTACTTGAACTTGGCCTGCATCATCCACCCAAGGAACACGAAACATGATTTGACGCTCCGGTTCGACAATTCTTTGGAGTATGGCTTGTTCCTGGTATTGTTTGTTACTTTCAATTAGAGGAACAAGTGAATGCAAAACATCCTCAACAGCTTGATAAAATTCTTTTTGAGCAGGGCTGGTGTGCTGTAGTGAGGAAATGGTATCGTGAATATGAGTCATTTATACTTCCTTGATATGGCTAAAATTATGATCGTGTGATTATTTAATGCTACTTTTGATTGAGATTCAATCATAACAACCGGATGGCTTGTTAAGCGTCGCAACTTAACACTTTGATGATGCATATTGGTTTTGCTATTATCGCGCGACTGTTTTCTACTATGACTTTCTTTATGTCTATTAATCATACTCACATCATTCTCGGTTTAACCAATCCAAAAAGTCCGTCTAATGTTGGTGCGGTGATGCGTGCTGCTGGTTGTTATCGCGCGGATGCGGTTCGTTATACTGGCGTACGATATGAAAAAGCCGCCAAGTTTCATACTGATACTAAAAGCGTTGCCCGTCATATTCCACTTGATGGGGTAGATGATATGCTGCAAGGCTTAGATGTGGATACCAAAATAGTGTGTGTTGAGCTAGCCGAAGGGGCGATTGCGCTACCTGAGTTTGAACATCCAGAAAAAGCGTTATACGTATTTGGTCCTGAAGATGGCAGCATCGAGCAGTCCGTGGTATCGAAAGCCGATGCAGTGGTGTATGTGCCAACGGTGGGGTGTATGAATCTAGCTGCGACGGTCAATGTCTTGCTGTATGACCGCTTAGCTAAATCATCAAACATTGAACAAGGCGATGAGTTAATTCGTAAAAGCCGCGATAACCGCAATCACTTGCAAGTCGTTTGATTTTTCAAAATATACCTAAAGTAATTGGAGTTGCAGTCAACAAAACTGCAGCTTCAAGTTCGATGGATATGGGTTAAAGTGGACAATAACTGTCTGTGCTGGTGGAGATCAGAGTAACCTGATAACCATGCTCTGTCAGTGCTTGAATCAAGTTTTGTTCAGCGATTAAATGCAGAGCGCCAACCGCAATCACATATTGGCCTGTCGGAGATAAAAACGATGGGTCAATAATTTTGTTTATCCAATCTCGGTTACGGCTATACAGTAGATCATCGCTGGTTTTCTGATCCCATTCTGATGTTTCCAGTAATTTACGTAAGTTGTCTTGATCACCATCTTGCCAGCTTTGAATCATGCACGAATAAATATCTTCAGTTTGCTGCTGTTCATCACTGATCGCATCAAGCAATAAGCTTTTGCCGTTATCTGGTAGGTTTTGCAATACATCAAGTTGTTGAGCAAGGCTTTCAAATGTCAGTAATGGAACTTTTAATGCTTGGGCTTGTTTTTGTATGGTTTGATCAACGCCTTCAGTGACATTATAACCAAGCGATTCAAAGGTTTGACTCTCAATGCTGACCGCAGTTAACCAAGGCGGTAAGTTGAGCAAGGTCATTGGATTGAGTTTTAGGTGTTTGGCGGTTTTCTCAAGTTGTTTTCTTTGTTCTGAAGTTAACACTTGCTTGGTGAGTGTTACGCCATCAAAGTTTATTTGTGGCATGCCCTCTTCAAGGTTGGCTTCTAATACTAATCCATCACTGGTTTTCAAAAATTGCTCTAATATTTTTGGTAATGGGTACATGCTTTTATGCCCAAGGTGAATGGTACCGATCAACATTAATTGTTGTTGTCCTTTAGTCGCTTTCCAAACCAATGGCTCAGCGTGGCTTGTTGTGGCGAACAATAAAGAGGGCAGTGACAATAAAGAAAGCAGAAGAGGGCGCCAGTTTTTCATATTAGCTATATACCTTGAATCACTTGGAAATAGAGTTCGGTTTTGTCTTAAAGATAGAATAGCATGATGAAAGTGGTATCATGCTATTCCGTTCTCGTTCTAGTTATTGTTTCGGTTTAAATAGTCTTAAGCGGTTGGCATTACTCACCACGGTAATCGATGACAGCGCCATTGCCGCACCAGCGACGACTGGGCTGAGCATAATACCAAAAAATGGATACAGCACACCTGCCGCCACCGGAATCCCTAAGCTGTTATAAAGAAAGGCGCCGAGCAAGTTCTGCTTGATGTTTTTCACCGTCGCTTTAGATAATTCAATAGCATGTACTACCGCGAGTGGTGACGACTTTAGTAGTGTCATATTGGCATTTTCTATTGCAATATCAGAGCCACTGCCCATTGCAATGCCCACATCGGCTTGAGCTAATGCCGGCGCATCATTAATGCCATCGCCTACCATCGCCACTACACGCTTACCTTCATCTGAATTTTGCAGTGCGCGAATATGCTGCGCTTTTTGATCAGGTAGTACACCTGCAATCACTTTATCAATTCCAAGTTGTTGACCAATCGCATTGGCTACCGATGGATGATCGCCCGACAGTAGTACGACTTCGATGCCTATTTTATGCAATTGCTTGACGGTTTGTTTCGATTCTTCACGCAATGGATCCGATACCCCAATGATGGCAGCAAGTTCACCATTTTGAGCGATTAGAATTGGCGTTTCGGCATTTTTTTCAAGCCGTGCAAGTGCATCGCGATGTTCCGTTAGCGATACTTGATTTTCCTCTAGGTAACGCGGGCTACCAATCCAATATTGATGACCGCTTACTTTACCTTGCACCCCTAAGCCACGCTCGGTTTGGTAATGATCTACCTTAGTGTTTACGGTATCAATATCTGTATAGGTTTGCTTAATATACTGGCATACCGCTTGAGCCAATGGATGTTCCGATTGTGCTTCTAACTGATAAACATCACGCCATAGATTAGCCGAGTTTGAAAGTAGGCAAGTTTCACTCTGTACACTTGGTTTGCCTTGGGTTAGTGTGCCGGTTTTATCAAAGACGATAGTTTGAATTTGGCTAGCAGTTTGTAACACTTCGGCATCTTTAATTAAGATTCCAAGCTCTGCTGCTTTACCGACTCCAACCGTAATCGATAGTGGAGTGGCAAGCCCAAGCGCACAAGGACAAGCAATAATCAGAACTGTGGTGACGACGACCAACATATAACTGGCTTGTGGCGTTGGGCCAAATAGATACCAAGCTGCCGCAGCAATGATGGCGATCATAATGACTGTTGGTACAAATACCGAGGAAATTTGATCCGCTAAACGGGCTAGTGCTGGCTTACTGCTTTGAGCTTGGCGGACTAACTGTATGATGCGCGAAAGGGTAGTCTGTTCGCCAACCATAGTGGCTTTAATCAATAAGCTGCCGTCTTGGTTGATGGTGCCAGTAAACACTTTGTCGTCTTTTTGTTTAAGCGCAGCAATCGGTTCACCAGTGAGCATGGCTTCATCAAGATAAGATGAACCTTCGACAACCACACCATCAATTGGAATGCGCTCACCGGGTTTGACTCGTACTACCATGCCGGTTTGGATATCTTTTACGGCAATTTGTTTTTCTTCACCATCTTGATAAAGCGTCGCGGTTTTAGGCTGTAGATTGATTAAACCTTGCAGCGCATCGGTGGTTCTGGCTTTGGCTTTAGCTTCTATATAGTGGCCGAGCGAGATTAAACCAATGATCATGGCACTGGCTTCAAAATAGACATGGCGTGCTTGTTCCGGAAACCAATTTGGCGCAATGACTATCAACATAGAATATAACCAAGCAGCGCCCGTACCTAGCGCGACTAAAGTATCCATAGTGGCGCGCTTGTGAGTCAGCGCCTGCCACGCATTAATGAAAAACGGTTTGCCAGCAGTAGCAAGCAGCGCGAAACAAATGATACCAATAATGCCCCAAGCCCACTGAGATTGAAGGCTAGTGATCATCATGCTGCCACCTAGTACGCCCCACAACATTAAAGGAACGCCAATTACAATGCCAGCAATCGCACTGTTACGATGCGATTTTTGGGTTTTGCTAAATTGTGCTTGTTGTTGCTCACGCATTTGGTCGTCATTTTGAATGCGTTCTGCTTGGTAACCGGCGGCTTTTACTTGTTGGATAACTTGTTCAGCAATGTTTTCATTGGCTTGATCAAGACTACTGTTCTCAAGATAAGCCCATGCGGTTTGTTCGGCCAAATTAACTTGAGCGCGAGTTATTTGTGGATGGGAAGCGATGGCTTTTTCAACAGATGAGACGCAACTGGCGCACGTCATACCAGAAATTAAGAAATGCAAAGCGGTTGATGAATCTCTGGCTTCTTCTACTTGAGGAGCGGATTGCTCTATTTGTGGCGTAGTCGTGGATTCAGTAGAAGTAACGAGTTTTTCTGTCTCAAATGTTGCACTTTCTACTTGTTTGGCTTGATAGCCAAGCTGTTCAATAATATCAGTAATATTAGAGGCTTCATGATTACTAGTGAGTTGTAGTGAATGCTTATTCACTTCCATTTGGCTAATGTCAGGAAGCTCACTTAAAGCGGTTTCTAGTTTTGCCACACAGCGTCCGCAATTTAAGCCAGTGAGTTCAAAATGCAAGGTTTGCTCTGCGCGATAACCAAACTCGCTTAGCGCATGATTAATCTCGCCTAATGTTGCTTCAGTATTCAGTTCTGCTTGAGTAGGGCTTATCGACTCAACTTGAGTATTGGCGAGCGATTCTAATTTAGCGCGCGCTTTTTTAGCACACCCCATGCAATTTAGCCCATGCAAAGTTAGTTGATAATGATTCATAACGGCCTCTCAAGCACGAGTTAATTAAGGAATAGCTGCACTATAAACCTTCCCACAAGGGGAGGGTCAAGAAAATGGTGGGATATATTTACCAACTTAGAATTTCTTGAGGTATGAAGGTTTCCTTTTTTAGTTATCCGAAGATGTGATTAGTTGGAAGCAATTTATTGGTTGGCTATTTTAGTGCCTAGCATTGGGTGCTAGAATGTGCCCAACATTTTGCCACTGTATTGGTTTCACCACGCAGTGAGTCAAAAACCTGTTTTGTAAAACACTCGATAAGGTAATTTTGATGACGGTTAAAACACGTTTTGCTCCTAGCCCAACAGGCTATCTTCACGTAGGCGGTGCTCGTACTGCTCTTTATTCTTGGTTATACGCAAAAAGCCAAGGCGGTGAATTTGTTTTACGTATCGAAGATACTGACATTGAACGTTCAACCCAAGAAGCGGTTGATGCAATTTTAGAAGGTATGCAATGGATGGGTTTGGATTGGGATGAAGGTCCTTATTATCAAACTAAGCGCTTTGATCGTTACAACGAAATGGTTGATAAGCTACTCGCTGAAGATAAAGCTTACAAATGCTACGCATCAAAAGAACTCCTTGATGAAATTCGCGCGGAACAAGAAGCGAATAAAGAAATGGCGCGTTACGATGCCAATCACCCAAAAATTGTTGCCGTAAACCAAGCAGCGAAAGAAGGGGACCCATGCGTAATTCGTTTCCGTAACCCGAAAGAAGGTTCGGTAGTCTTTGACGATCAAATCCGTGGCCGTATCGAAATTTCAAACACCCAATTGGATGACTTAATCATTCGTCGTACTGACGGCTCTCCGACTTACAACTTTTGTGTAGTAGTTGATGATTGGGATATGGGTATTACACACGTGGTTCGTGGTGAAGATCATATCAACAACACACCTCGCCAAATCAACATTTATGAAGCACTAGGTGCGCCGGTTCCGACTTTCGCTCACTGTGCAATGATCTTAGGTGATGACGGTGCCAAACTTTCAAAACGTCATGGCGCAGTAAGCGTAATGCAATATCGTGATGAAGGTTACTTGCCGAATGCACTAAATAACTACTTAGTTCGTCTAGGTTGGTCTCATGGTGACCAAGAAATCTTTTCTCGCGAAGAGATGATTGAGTTCTTCAGCTTAAATGCAATCAGCAAATCAGCATCAGCATTTAACACGGATAAACTACTTTGGTTGAACAACCACTACATCAAAACGTCTGAGCCTGAGTACGTAGCAGAGCACCTACAATGGCACCTAGATAACCAAAATATCAACGTCGAAAATGGCCCTGCGATTACTGATGTGATCAAACTGGTTGGCGAGCGTTGTAATACTCTTATTGAATTAGCGGAACAATCTCGCTACTTCTATGAAGATTTCTCTGAGTTTGAAGCGGGCGCAGCGAAGAAACACTTACGTGGCGTAGCGAAAGGTCCTCTTGAGTTAGCATTAAGCAAAGTGGAAGCCTTGAGCGACTGGACGACTGAAAACCTACACGGCATGATTGCACAGGTATGTGAAGAGCTAGAAATCGGAATGGGTAAAATTGGTATGCCACTTCGCGTTGCAGTAACCGGTGGTGGTCAATCTCCATCTGTTGATGCAGTCATGCAATTAATTGGTCAAGAGCGTGTCATTGCTCGCATCAAAATGGCATTAGCATTTATTGCAGAGCGTGAAGCAAACGCTTAACCCTTCGTACTTGAAGCTGCAGCTTTGTTGACTGCGTTCACTCGCCTTAATCACATAGGCGAGCTATCCTCATGAGGTCTCATTCACTTGTCGCCTCGCTGCAACTTCAATTACTTTGAGTTCGGTGAAATTGCAATAAAATACTTTATAAAAAGTCGATCGATTGATCGGCTTTTTTTGCTTTAAACTTACGGAGCTTTTCTATAAAAATGATATAAACCTGAGTTATATTAAGGTTATTTTTAATATTTATTCTTAATGGTAACTATTATCATTAACTTTTGCGTTTTTATCATATAGAATGTTTTCTTCACTGAAATCCGTTGGTTTATCTGACGTCTTATATTGAACGGACTTAATCATGCAGTTTCCATCATCAATAACACTTTCTCGTTATGCACAATCGAGTACCAAGCTTAAAGGTATTACGTTAGCGCTATTGGCCATTTCTAGTTTTTCAGCTCAGGCAGATTCTTTGGATAATGCACGCAATATTGAGCGTCAGACCAATCAAGTGGCGAAAAATGCACAGCAAAAGATTGATGCGAATTCCGACCAGAGTTTCCAATTGCAAGGCGAAATAGAACGCCTGCAAGATCAAGTTGATAACCTATCTTTATATCAAACTCACCTGAAAAAGCTGGTAGAAAGCCAAGAAGCTGAAAAAGTCAGTATTGATGATCAATTGACTAATATTGAGGAAACACGTCAAGGGGTAGTGCCTTTGATGTATCACATGATTGATGGTCTGCAACTCTCTTTAGAGCAAGGGATCCCAGTTCGTTTTGATAGCCGTGAAAAACGTCTTGATGAATTGAAAACCCTAATGGGACGTTCAGATATTTCTGATGCAGAAAAATACCGCAGAATTTTAGAAGCCTACCAAATTGAAATAGACTACGGCTCAAAGCTTGGTGTCTATGAAGGTCAGATTAAGCTAAACCAAGATAATGATGGCCAAGATGATACACGCCAAGTAGATTTATTGTATGTTGGTAAAGTCGTATTACTGGCTCGTAGCAAAGATGCGCAGCATGCGTGGTTGTGGTCACAATCTCAAAAACAATGGCAAGAAGTGTCAGCGGATCAAAAGCCGGATATCAATCAGGCTTATGCATTGGCTAATAAACAACAAGCGCCAAGCTTATTGAATTTACCACTTTCTGTGACTCAAGCATCCGCGTCTAATTCTTTAACTCAGGAGACAAAATAATGAAGTTACTGTCTCTTTTTATTACTTCAATAAGTTTAGCGATTGTAAGTATCAGTGCATCAGCCGATGATCTTGCAAGCCTAGATAACAAAGCGAAAGTAGAACAACAAACGGAAAATGCACATAATCAACAGCGTGTGGCGTTAAGTGCTAAGCAACGTGCTGCGCTGCAAGCTAAGCGTGATCAACTTGCCAAACAACTGGCAAAAATTGAACAAGAAAATGCTCAGTTGAGTGAGACTTTTTCTGCCAACGAAGAAATTCTGGCAGAGAAAGAAAAAGAGCTTCAGTTAGCGACGGGTAGTTTAGGTGAATTATTTGGCGTAGTTCGTCAAGCAGCTAAAGATGTTCAGCCAAGTTATGAAACGTCACTACTTGGTGAACAAGGTAAAGCATTTAATACCACATTAGATAAAGTGATCAGCACTGATACGCTACCATCTTTAAAATTGCTGAATGGTCTATGGCAAGCGATGCAATATAAGGTGGCGACAGGTAGTGAAGTGGCTTCTGTGATACTTCCTTTCGTGCAAGGTGATGGTAAAACCCAGCAAGTGAAGGCACTACGTATTGGCGATATGGCACTACTCACCGAGCAAGGTTATGTGAAATGGGATTTTGCTCATCAACAAGCTTCCAATTATTTAGCACTACCATCGGATGCACCAACGTTGGCAAGCTTTAAGCAAGATGCTAATCAAGCCATGCTTATCGACCCTACTCGTGGTGTGATGCTTGAGCAATATGCGCATAAGCCAACCTTGATGCAACGCATCGAGCAAGCAGGTATTGTTGGTAAAGTCATCATTGTCATTTTAGTGATTGGCTTAATCATTGCGTTGGTTCGCGGTGTTCGCTTAATGATGACGCAGCAACAAATTTCAAAGCAGTTAAAACAACCTGAAAATCCAACGGACGACAACCCGCTAGGTCGCATTCTTAATGTGTATAACAAAGAAAAAAAGCAGTCAGTGGAATCATTAGAACTGCGCCTACTAGAAAGTATTCTTGATGAGCAGCAAGGCTTAGAGCGTGGTTTGTCAATGCTGAAGTTATTCGCGGCACTTGCGCCAATGTTGGGCTTACTAGGTACCGTAACCGGCATGATCGAAACCTTCCAAGTGATCACTCAATTTGGTAATGGCGATCCGAAAGTGATGGCGGGTGGTATTTCGATGGCCTTGATCACTACGGTACTTGGTTTAGTCGCTGCGATGCCGCTGTTGCTAGCACATAATATTCTTTCAAACCGCGCAGAAGTGATCCGCAATACGCTTGAAAAACAAGGAGTAAGCTTAGTGGCTCGTCGTGCGGAAATTGAATCAGATAAAGCCAATTTATCGGCAACCAATTTATCCGGAGCTAATGCGTAATGTTGGCTTGGATTTCCACTCAATTCCCTGAGTTGATGGGCTCTCATCTTTTAGAGTTCATGGCTCGCGGTGGGCAAGTGTTGTGGTGGCTAGGTGCGGTTGTGCTTTTATGCTGGGTATTGATTATTGAGCGTATTTTGTTTTTGAGTGTGTCTTACCGTCATGCTAAGGCAGATTGGGTAGATCAATGGAAGCAGCGCTACGAACATGATTCTTGGTACGCACTAGCACAAAAACAAGGTATGTTGCAGCAAGCTCATGTAGTGCTGAATCAAAACCTAGACCTTATTAAAGTGCTGGTTAGTCTATGCCCAATGCTTGGTTTACTCGGTACAGTAACCGGCATGATCACCGTATTTGATTTGATGTCGATTTCAGGTAGCAACGACCCAAAATTAATGGCTTCAGGTATTTCAATGGCAACATTACCAACAATGGCAGGCATGGTTGCCGCATTAGTTGGAATGTTTGCCCATTCTCGTTTAGTGAAAGTCGCAACTCGTAAAGAGATGCACTTGGAACAACAATTAAGGAGCGGCGAATGAGATTAGTTCGTCCCACAAAAGCAAAAGAAGAAGCGCAAGTCGATTTAACCTCGATGCTTGATATCGTGTTTATCATGTTGATTTTCTTCATCGTAACCAGCTCATTTGTTAATGAATCGGGTGTTGAAGTCAATCGACCTCAAGCCTCTCATGCGACAGCACAAAAAGATGCGGGAATTTTTATTGCCGTAACGGCCGCTAACGATGTGTATATCGATAAGCGTCGTGTCGATGTTGAACGCGTAGAAGCCGCATTAGAAAAAATCGCGATTGATAAACCGGATGCAAGCTTAGTTATCCAAGCGGACAAACATGCTTATAACGGTACAGTAGTGGAAGTGATGGATGCTGCCAAAGGTGCAGGGATTTCAAAAATTGCTTTAGCTACGGCTGATAAGTCTTAAGCGAGAATGGATGATGAGTGACAGTAGTACAGCTCACAATATAAATAACGCATCGTTACGTTTATTGATTGCCATTCCACTTGGCCTAGTCACGGCAGTGGCGTTATTTGCATTTATGTCTTGGATGGTCGGAAGCGTCAAAACTGGTGTGACTGATGACCAAGGACCACTGGCGTTTGATGTCGTGATGCAAGAACAAGATTCCGATTCACAACGTCGTCAGCGCCGACTGCCTGAACCACCAAAAGTACCAGAGCAGCCACAAGCATTAGCAACACCAGCGACGCCAGTTGTGTCGATGCCATCAGTTCAAGCGCCTCAAGCGGCACTAGATACCAATATGGCATTCTCGGATGTAGGTGTGGCGATCAATATGCCTAACGTTAATGTCAGCAACAATATTTCTCAAGGGGTAGGTCAACAACAGCAAGCGATGCCGTTATATCGTGCTCAGCCAACCTACCCACAACGAATGTTGAAGCGTCGAATTGAAGGCTATGTGGTGATGTCATTTACCATCAATGAGCAAGGTCGCCCTGAAGATATTGAAGTGGTTGAGGTTGAGCCTTCTAAAGCTTTTGTTCGTCCAGCCGTTCAAGCGCTGCGAAACTGGAAATATCAACCTCAAATTGAAGGTGGTAATGCAGTGAAGCAACCAGGGCAACAAGTGAAAATTGAATTTAAGATCAGCCAATAAACTCATTGTCATTATGGTAATGAATAGTCAGAAGATTATAGAGAATGATGGTCAAACTTATAATGTTGAATATAGATAAGTTATTTCACAATCTTTCGCTTTCTTTGGTAAATAAGAAGGCAATATTGGTGTATCTGGTAACCAGCCTACTTGCTGTGTCATTCAATAGTAGTGCCGCAGGGGTGACGCCTTATACTGGTAAAAAACTGACTCAAGCGAGTGAGTTGGCACAAAATGATCATCTTGATAAAGCGATTCGAGTGTTAACGTCTTATGATCCTAAAGCGGATTATGACAAAGCGTTTGTCAATCGAGTTTTGGCGATCTACTACTGGCAAGCGGACCAACCAAAATCTTCAATATCAGTGTTAAAAAAAGCGGTTGGCTTAAACGTTTTAGAGCCTAAAGTTCAGTGGCAAGCGAATCGAATGTTGGGAGATATCTTGTATTCTGAGCAAGACTTTGCCAATGCAGCCAAAGAGTATCGTAATACGCTAACGGTAAAATATACCCCAAACAGTGCTGATAAAGCACAATTTAAAAAAGACACTAATGAAGTGTACTTTCGTTTAGCTGCCACTTATTACCAACTGCAACAATGGACACAAGTTCGTAGTGCCGTCATTAAGTATCAAGCTCCCGATCCTAAAAAACGTTTACAAGCATTACGCATGCAAGTTATCGCGGAATTTAGATTAAAGCAATGGAGAAATGCGGAAGATACGTTGAGCAATCTGATCCGTCTTGAGCCTGATAATAAAGCATGGTGGCAACAGCAAATTTCCACTCAACTGCAACAGCATAAAAACCAATCGGCACTTGAAACGTATTCTTTGGCGAAAAAACAAAATCTCGAATTTACTATTAATGACTATAAGTCGTTATCTCAACTGTATGCACAAAATAAGATTCCAGAGCGTGGCGCACGAATTTTAGAAGAAATGTTCAAAGCCTACCCAGAGAGTAAGACGATTACCAATCAAAAAACGCAAGCTTATTATTATCAAATGGCGCGTGAATGGTCACAAGCCATTGCAAGTTGGGAAGCATTAGCTAAACGTAATGCTCAGTACTACTGGCCGCTAACTCAGTTATATATTCAACAAAAAGATTACAATAAAGCCAGCCAAGTGATCGACAAAGCGCAACCTTATGCCAAAAAATCTGAATTTGGTTTAGCGAAGATCCAACTATTGTATCGCATAGAAAAGTATAACGATGCACTGGCAGAGGCCAAGCGCCTTAATGAAGTACAACCTTCGGCTTCTGCACAAACCTGGATTGTATTTCTAAACAATAAACTGCAAAGTCAACCACAAGATGAACCTCAAGGAATGTCTTCTTAATGGCAGGACTGAGGTAGTAAGGCGTAGCGTGCAATCAACACAGTTTACTCGAATCGAAAAGGTGTTAGAGTTTATTCACCACCATCTATTTCTGCCTTTATCTTTGGATGATATAGCGAAAAAAAGTTGTTGGTCTCGTTGGCAGCTACAACGCGTATTTACTGCCAAAACTGGGGTCAACGTCGCGCAATATATCCGAGAGTTAAAACTCAGTGGTGCCGCTGAAAGTCTTTTGGATTCACCTACAGAGCGGGTGCTGGATATTGCATTGACCTTTGGTTTTAACTCTGAAATTAGTTTTAGTCGTTCCTTCAAACAATTTTTTGGTTGCTCACCAAGAGAGTACCGTAAGCGTGGTATTCGTACTGGATTACGCCAGCCTATTACTTATATTGTCCCTTCAGGTAGTCATATTTCTTCAAGTCCGAATGTTCAAGCGTTACCCTTGGGGGTTGACCAACATGATTTCACCCAAATCAGAATTGAGCATAAGCCCGCATTTTGTTTAGCTGGTTATCGAGGAGAGATCGGAGGGTTATTTTCTTCTCAGCCTGATTTTCAGCAATTAGTGCCTATTATTTGGCATGAGTTTGAACGTTTAAAATCACAAGATGCTATTGGTCATGCAGCAATGGATAATCGAGTAAGCCATTCCACAAAAGTGAATAACACACCGGTTCTTCGTTATGGGGTTATCGATACGTTATCACTGCATGATGACCGCTTAACTTATTGGGCATCGGAAGAGTGTAGTGATCATTTACCGGCAAATTTAAAGCAGTTACACATTCCCGATCAACAATATGTGGTTCTACCTCATCGTGGTGAGATTGCGCAGCTTAAATCAAAATTGGAATGGTTATTTAGCGATTGGTTACCTCAAAGTGGCTACAGTGGGGTAGACGGTTTTGAATTGGAAATCTATTCAGCTAACTATCAATTGAACTCACCGGATGCTTATATGGAGTATTGGTTACCGATTGAGAATCATAAATCGTAACGTTTCTTTGTGCGCTAATAATTTCACTTTGAAGCGCGAAAGTCGATATCACAAAAAGTTCCCTCCAAACTCAAAGATGCACCAAATTGTTAACTTTCCATTGTTGCAAATAGATATCATTTAGAAATGATAATGATTATCGATTAATAATGAGCAACCATTTGTAGGAAGGGAAAATGCCTCGTTTGAAAAATACAAAATCCGCTTTTCACACATCAAAGTTACTTACTGCTAGCCCACTGGCTTTAGCGATTACCAGTATTCTATTTGCCTCTAATTTGATGGCTGAAGAAGCAGATGCAGCGGCGACAGAACAAGAAACCATTACGGTTCTAGGCCAAACCTACCGTAATACTGCGACTAAAACGTCACTTGAACCAGAAGAAACGCCTCAGGCTATTTCAGTGATCAATTCTGATGACTTTGAAAACCGTGGTGTGTCATCGGTTCAGCAAGCGCTGCGTTATGCACCGGGTGTGAATGCAGAGCTGAAAGGCGGTAGTGTCACCATGTATGACAACTACAACATCCGCGGTTTTGAAAACAACCAAATGTATTACGATGGGCTGGTTTTACAATACCTAGTTGGTTGGAACTTACAGCCACAAATTGACCCAATTGCTTTAGAGCGTGTTGAGATCTTTAAAGGTCCAAGCTCTGTTTTATATGGAGCTATGCCACCGGGTGGTATGGTTAACCTAATTGCCAAGTCTCCTCAAAAAGAACGCAGTACCGATGTTTCAATTGCGACAGGTTCTCGTAACTTAGTCAAAGCTTCGATTGATACAACGGGTCAGTTTGGTGATTCAAATGTGTATTACCGCTTGATCGGTTCCGCTTCTCATCGTGATGGGCAAGTCGATTACACCGAAGAAGAACGCTACGTTATTGCACCGTCTATCGATTGGTATGTGACTGATAATACCTTAGTAAACTTCAATTTTTATTATCAGAACGATCCCAATATGGGCATGAACTCAGCGATGCCAGCGTCTGGTTCGGTATGGGATAACCCGAACGGCAACATAGATAAAAATGCTTCCATGGGGGATAAAAACTGGAGTCAGTTTGAACGTGAATTCTGGATGGCTGGTTATAAGATCGATCACTCATTCAATGAAAACTGGTCGTTCTTGCAAAATGCTCGTTATATGAAAGCTGACTTGTATCAAGAGAATACTTACCATGCTTCGACAGGGTGGAATTCAACGACAGGAAATCTAGATCGCTATATTTATAGCACAGATGAAGAGTCAGAAGGCTTCACCATTGATAACCAGTTGTCTGGACGTGTAGTGACTGGGCCAGTTGAGCATAACCTATTATTTGGTGTGGACTATCAACACTTAGAAGGTAGCTCTAATTACACCAGCTATACCTACAACGGTAGTTACACTGCGCCAAGCTTTAATGCTTTTGCTCCAAACAATAATCAAATAGATCGTTCTCAAGTTGCTGTAGATGGTATCTATATTGATGATGTTAAAGTGGATCAATTAGGATTTTATTTTCAAGACCAGATGCGAATTGACCGCGTAGTATTAATGGCGGGCGGGCGTTTTGATAATTATAAGTCTACCAGTGATTACGTTGGTACGGTAACCAAGATTGATCAAAATAATTTCTCATACCGTGTTGGTGCCATGTATGAATTTGATTCTGGTTGGTCTCCATATATCAATTATGCTACAAGCTTTGAGCCGGTAGCCGGTGTTGATACAAACGGTGATAAATTTGACCCATCAACAGGCCAACAAATCGAAGGTGGTGTGAAGTATTTATCAGCAGATTATGCAACATCAATGACGGCTTCGTTGTTCCATATTGTGAAAAGTGATGTAGTGGTTGCTGATCCTAATGACCCAACATTCCAAGATAAGATCCAAGTGGGTGAAATTCGCTCACAAGGTGCTGAGTTTGAAGGCCGTACCATGCTGACAGATAATTGGGATGTATCGGCAAGCTACACCTATACTGATATGGAAATCACCAAAGACACGACAGGGCTTGAAGGCAAAACACCGATTTACGTACCTGAACACGCTGCTACGCTATGGACTAACTACTACGTGTATAACGGTATCTTAGGCGGTTCTCGCTTTGGTGCAGGTGCACGTTATATTGGCGAACGTCAAATGGATGCTGCGAATACCGATACAGTGCCCGATTACACGGTAGTTGATTTGTCTCTAGGTTATGATTTGGCATATTTAACCAACAGCCTACAAGGCGCAGCGGTTAACTTAAGCGTTAATAACTTATTTGATGAAGATACGTTCACTTGTTATGACTCAGCAAACTGCTGGTATGGCGAAGAGCGTACCGTAGAATTTAAGTTTGATTATAAGTTCTAACGTATAGCATCACTTAGCAAATCACTGTAAAGAGCTAGCCGTTGGTTAGCTCTTTTTTGTTGAGTGATGCGGGGCGAGAGCGGAGGACGCTTTGATCGAGACACGAGAAGCAGGTAAAGATCGCTTTTTGCTTTTTCACGTAACTCGAAACACGCTACTCGGCACCAAAAAAAACCGTCATCCTCGGGCCGAGTAACAATGTTATTAACCACATCAATGTACTCAAACAACGAGGAACCGGGGATCTACTTACCACGCGTTATAGAGCATTACGGACTCAAGGATTCAGCTGGCTTTAAGTAGATCCCCTATCTTCTTCGCTTAGGCTCATGTAGGGGATGACGACATGGAATAAGTACGAGGCCCGAATCACGCAACTTTATCTTTTAAATCTAAATGAAAATTAGTATCATTGCGCTTAACGTAATTAAGTTTGATGAGCCTTGCTGTGAGTGATCCTAGATACCAACAATTATTCCATTATGCCGATCATGTGACGCCTTATCTCCGAGGTGAATTATTTGGCAGCGAACTGGTGCAAGCGTCGCTAGGTGATGATTGGTTACTCTCAGATCATAACAATCAAGAACTGCTACAAGACATCTACGCCAAACTTCAGCTTTCTCATCCCGAAGCGGGTCATGCCTATTGGTTAAACCGTACCTGGACTTTGTTAGTTTGGCAGCCAGTTTATGTAAGTTTTATCAGTATTTATGGTATTCGTGCTTTACCTGTGATGTCGAGCATTAGTCAACAATGGCGAGGAGATGCGAATTTTGTAGCAGGTTTTACGCTGCAAGATGTGCCGATGCATGATGGCGAACCTGAAGAGCTTATCAAGATTGCTGCTAACGAGTTATTACCGTTATTTGAAGATTACCGTACTCAGCTTGATGAGAATGTTCGAATTCGTCCGGGCTTTACCAAACATGTTCTTGCCGATTTATTGGTAATGGCATTATTACGCTTACAAGATTTACACAAAGACCTACCGCAAGAGTATATTCCAGAGCATGCTAAACGCTGGTTAGAAGCCTTTGGATTATCGACAAAAGCAATGGATTCACTGCATTACGATTTAGTAGAAAGCAAATGGCATTACGTTCGCACCACCTGTTGTATGGTGTATCGCTGCGAAGGACGTGACCTGTGTGACAACTGCCCACGCAGCAAATAATTGCTTGCTATAGCCTTATAATTCCCTGCACATTTCTCCCTAAATACGCTACTATCAGCGCCCTTTTTTGAGCGTTGTAGAGGTAGATATGTTTATTGGCTTTGATTATGGAACGGCAAACTGTTCTGTCGCAATGATGGATAAAGGCGAGCCGCGTTTATTGTCACTAGAAGGCGATAGCCATTACATACCCTCGACTATTTGTGCGCCTACACGTGAATCGATCGCTGAATACCTCTACCGCTTCATGCAAGTTCAACCTAAAGATACAGCGGGTGAACAAGCACTGCGACGCGCTATCAATCTCAATCGAGAAGAAGATATCCAATTGCAACTAGGCGATGTTCAATTTGGTCAGCAAGCACTGGATACTTACCTTTCCGACCCGCAAGAAGTCTATTATGTAAAATCGCCGAAATCTTTTTTAGGGGCGAGCGGTTTGCATGAGACTCAACTGGTGTTTTTTGAAGATCTAGTTTGTAGCATGATGAAGAACATCAAGAGCCAAGCCGAGCTTTCTAGCCAGCAAGATATTACTCAAGCAGTGATTGGGCGTCCGATAAACTTTCACGGACGTGGTGGTATTGATGCCAACCGTCAAGCCGAAAGCATTCTATTACACGCCGCCACTCGGGCAGGTTTTAAAGACATTGAATTTCAATTTGAACCGGTTGCTGCTGGTTTAGAATATGAAAGTACCCTGAGCCAAAATCAAACCGTACTCGTGGTGGATATCGGCGGTGGTACAACTGATTGTTCATTGATTGAAATGGGCCCAGATTGGCAACAAAAAACCGACCGAACAGAGAGCTTATTAGGGCATAGTGGACAGCGTGTAGGTGGAAATGATTTAGATATTTATCTGGCGTTTAAACAAATCATGCCTTTGTTTGGCTTTGGTTCGCAAATGAATAGCGGGATTGAAATGCCGATCACTCAATTTTGGAACCCCATCGCAATTAACAACGTGGTGGCGCAAAAAGATTTTTACGAAACAGCAAATCACAAGTCATTAAAGCGATTACAAAAAGAAGCCAAAGAGCCAGAGAAGTTAGCCCGATTATTAGCCGCTTACCAACATACACTAGGCTATCAAATTGTGCGTAAAGCGGAAGAAGCTAAGATTAGCTTATCGGATGCTCAGAAACACTCACTGATAATGCCTGTAGCGTCAGAGATGCTCGAGCTTGATATCAGTCTAGACCAAATGGTGGAAGCAGTGGGTACACCAATGCAAAAGATGATGGACTTAGTTACCGAAGTGATGAACCAAGCGACTAAAAAACCGGATGTGATCTTTATGACTGGCGGTAGTGCTCGTTCGCCATTTTTACGCCAAGCACTAGAGCAACAACTACCTAATATACCAATTGTTAGCGGAAACTATTTTGGTTCGGTGACCGCAGGTTTAGCTCGCTGGGCGCAGACAGTGTTTGCTTGATCTGAATTTTGATGAGTCAGCCGTATCAATAAAAAAGGCAGTGATCGCTAGGATTATTGCCTTTATTTATTTGCTTTGATTTTTGGGTTAAGCTTTTTTACGCCACAGCCATCATCTTCTTCTGATGATCTAAGTACTCATCATAAGTACCTTGGAAGCTCACTAATTTCTTGTCTTTCACATCAATGATTGAGGTCGCAAGCGAGGAAACAAACTCGCGGTCGTGGCTAACAAAGATCAAAGTACCTTTGTAGACTTTAAGCGCTGAGTTTAAAGCTTCAATCGCTTCCATATCCATATGGTTGGTTGGCTCATCCATCACTAATACGTTAATGTCTTGCATCATTAGCTTGCCAAACAATAGACGGTTCTTTTCACCACCAGAACAGTTACGCGCTTTTTTATTCGCGTCATCCGCAGTAAAGAGTAGACGACCTAAAATGCCACGCACCATTAAGTCATCATGCTTGGTGGTACGCCATTGTGAAATCCAGTCAAAGATGCTCAAGTCGTTATCGAAATCTTTGGTGCTGTCTTGTGGGCAGTAACCGATAGAGGCATTTTCCGACCATTTCACCACACCTTGGTTTTGCTCTAAATCTTTAACTAGGCAACGTAGTAGAGTGGTTTTACCTACACCGTTCTCACCAATGACTGCAAGGCGAGTTCCGGCTTCAAGTAATAGATTACCGCCTTCAAACAGTAATTCATCTTCAAACGCGTGGCCGAGTTCTTGAAGCTCTAATGCTAAACGGTGCAGTTTTTTTCCTTCACCAAAATCAATTGATGGGCTAATACGACTTGATGATTTCACTTCATCGAGTTTGATTTTATCCATTTTCTTAGCACGAGAGCTAGCTTGCTTAGCTTTAGATGCATTAGCACCAAAACGGTTCACAAAATCTTGTAGTTCGTTAATTTCGGCTTCTTTCTTAGCGTTACTTGAAAGTAATTGCTCACGGATCAAGCTCGATGCTTCAAGGAAATATTCGTAATTACCCGGATAAATACGCAGTTCGCCATAATCGATATCCGCCATGTGAGTACACACTGAGTTTAAGAAGTGGCGGTCATGCGAGATGATGATCATCGTGCACTTACGCTGGTTCAATTCTTCTGCTAGCCAGTTGATGGTGTGAATGTCCAAGTTATTGGTTGGCTCATCGAGCAACAAAATATCTGGGTTAGCAAATAGCGCTTGAGCTAGCAACACACGTAATTTCCAACCCGGTGCAACACGCTGCATTAAGTCAAAATGGAATTCTTCTTCGATACCCGCTTGGATCAGAATATCACCGGCACGGCTTTCGGCAGTGTAGCCATCCATCTCGGCAAATTCGCTTTCAAGTTCTGCGACTTTCATACCCTCTTCTTCACTCATTTCAAGTAAAGAATAAATGCGGTCACGCTCTTGTTTGATTTCCCATAATTTGCGATCTCCCATGATCACAACATCAATAACATTATGCTGTTCAAAGGCAAATTGATCTTGGCTTAGTACGCCAAGTTTTAATCCTGGAGTAATAGAAACATTACCTGAACTAGGAGTAAGTGCACCACTAAGGATTTTCATGAAAGTTGACTTGCCGCAGCCATTAGCGCCAATTAAGCCATAACGATTGCCGTTGCCAAACTTGGCTGAGATGTTTTCGAATAAAGGTTCAGCACCAAATTGCATGGTGATGTTTGCGGTTGAAATCAAAGAAATATCCTTAGGTGATGGGTAGCACTGAATAGCAGGTAGAACGCATCAAAATTGAAGTGTAAATAGGCGGCGGATTATACAGACTTATTGCTTAAAGAACAGACAAGAAAGTTCAGGATTAACGAATAACAAATGTTATGCTGATTTTGCTATTCTAATTTGGGGAGTTTTATAAATGGCTAAGCAAAATGCACCATCGTGTGAGAGAAATAAACAACCGATTTTAGATGTGATTGCTCCGTATTTTTCTAATGCCTGCTAATAATTTTCTTTTAGTTTGGTTCAAAGTTTGAATGGGTATCTGTTCAATGTAATAAAAAGGTGGAGCTATGAAGGCTCCACTCTTTTTGTGTACTCGAATTCACTATTTATAGAAGATATAGTGAGGAGTCGTACTCTTGATTATTCCGCCATAGTATCTGTCGGCATTTCAACAGGTTGCTCAACTTCAATTGTCACGCTTACGTCTGCACGACGGTTTTTAGCGCGGCCATCAGAAGTATTATTGTCAGCAACTGGGGACATTTCACCGTCACCGCTTACTGACATTAGGTTAGCGTCAAAACCTTTACTCGTTAGGTAATCTGCAACTGCTTGAGCACGCTCTTCAGATAGCTTTTGGTTGTATTCTTCAGTACCAACGCTGTCAGTGTGACCAACAATAGTGATTGATTTTAGGTTAGCAGCCGTTGCTTGGCTAACAGCTTGATCAATTTCATCCGTTGTTTTTAGTTTTGCAGAATCGAAATCAAATAGTAGGTCTGCACTTAGACTTACAGGAGCCATTACTGGTGCTGGCGCTTCAGTTTGTGTAGTCGTTGGAGCTTCTGCTACTTCTTCACTTGAGCTACAACCTGCTAGTGTTGCCATTAGACCTAGAGCACAAGCCATTCCTAAAACATTCTTTTTCATATTTTTTTCCATTATTGTTACTCCGATTTTAACTATAAAACGTTGTCGTTTTGTAGCTCTACAACTAAGCAGATTCCTTTAGAGCCATCAATGAGAGATTCTAAATATAGTTGAAGATGACATTTAATTACAACTAGTTGTATTTTATTTATGTATGGCTTCAACATCCACTTATAGTATGGGTAATCATAAATGAAAAACAAGCATTTACCAATTAAACCCTGTTAAATGTATGTTATTTTTCATAAAAAGAGTGATATTTGGGTTGAGGTACTTACCTTATCCTGATTTTTTTTAAAAAATATCACGGGAATATTAATGTCTCTTTTGCCCTCTAATTAATAATAGTAAGAAGTAGCTTCCACCAACAATTGAAACAACGGTACCCGCTGCCACTTGCATTGGGAATAAAATGCTCTGCCCAATCCAATCAGCAATTAACATAAGTAAACCACCTGTAAGCCCAGCAACTAATAATTGAGACCGTGCTTGTTTCGCGCCAAGCATTACAGCCATATGTGGTGCTAATAAACCAACAAATGCAACAGGGCCCATGGTGCTGGTAACCAAAGCGCAAAGTAGAGCGACACTACAAAGTAGAATGACGCTAGTAGCTTGTACATTCAAACCGCGAGCGGAAGCAAATTGGCGGCCTGCAGAAATAAGTGTTAACCACCGAGAAACGCTGACTAATGCAGCAAAAATGACGGTGACGCTAAGCGCTAACATAATGGCACTTTTTCCGGAAACTCGGTATGTTGAACCCGCTAGCCAACCGATAATGGTGTAACTATCCTGAGTACCTTTTGCTAGTGCAAATTGAACCAAAGATTCGATTAATGCACTGATGGCGATACCAATTAAGATCATACTCGATGGCGCAAATTGATTTTTACGCCCTAGAAGTAGTAGAACAGCAAGTACAATCATACTGCCGGCAAAGGCAATGAATGAACCTGATGCAAAAATATTCGTACCTAAAAATACGGTCGAACCGACTAATGCGAAGGTTGCGCCAGCGGAAATACCAAGAATATCAGGGCTCGCTAATGGGTTGTAAATCAGGCGTTGCAATACAGTACCGGCGGCCGCTAAGGCAACACCTGCAGCAAGCGCAGTCACAAAGCGAGGCCAGCGCAAGTCCCACGTAAAGCTATCGGGAATCGCCCAGAGTAAGCCATTGTCTGTCATTGATAGTGTGGCGCTGATAATTAACATCACGCTTGTCATGATAATTAAGCTGGGTATCACTAAATTTGAAAGCTGCGTCTTACTTGGCGGAAGTTTTATGGAGATCTGGTCTTGTGCTTTTAATGCTCGGCGGCTGAACCAAACCAAGGCGGGCGCACCGATGGCTGCCGCAGTTGTGCCACTTGGTATCATTTCTTGAGTGAATTGGCTAATTAACAGCGCCAGTATGTCAGTGGCTAGAAGGGCGATACTACCAATGAGCATGCTGGTATACAGCTCAGCTTTCGGTGTTCTTGCACCAATAGCGCGGGCAATATTAGGTGACAATAAACCAATAAAGCTAATTACACCAACCGCAGTAATCGAAGCGGAAACTACCCATAGGCCCAGTGCGATCAAAACAATGAAATAAGGAATAACATTGAGACCACGAGCGGCTGCTCCCTGATGCCCTAAACGCATTAAATTTAAAATACGTGGCGCGATAACCAGTAAGACTAGAGCAACCGAGAGTCTAGGGAAGAGCCATTGCACCATTTCCCAGCCATTTTGCGCAAGATCGCCAGCACCCCAAATAAATACATTTTTAGCGTATTGGTCGTTCAGCAAAATAATCGCTGTGGCAATTGCGCCAAACAATATGTTGACGACCATACCGGATAAAATAAGCGGTAGACCAGTGATGTTTTTCGGCCCAGCAATAGTAATTACCAGTCCCATCGCAAACATTGCCCCGACCATTGCGGAAAGTGCCATGTAATCGCTAGCAAGATTCGGAAACCAGACGTTGACCACGATGAGAGCCAGCCAAGCACCAGAAGAAGTTCCAAGCGTAAGTGGGGAAGTCAGCGAGTTTTGAGTTAATTGCTGCATCAAGCTGCCAACTAAACCAAGCATCGCACCTACGATAATCGCCATCACCGCACGAGGAAGTTGCGCGTAAACAAAATTGAAATCAGCAAACTCTTGCGCTTCCGCACCCATCAATAAATGCCATTGTTGAGAAATGGTAAGTGGATTGGCGATTTGTAGGCTAGCGACCGCGATAATAGCGAATGCGAGGACAATTGTGATAATCGTTGGAAAGCGGAGCATCAAGAGTTCCTAGGTTTCTAGTACCTAGTTCCTAAGTGTGCACGTAAAGAACTAGGTGTTTATATTTAATTTTTCGTGAAGTGGTGTGTCTGCGACTTATTTCTTTTCCTAGAGTCTAGGAACTCGAATCTAGGGACTAGAACCTAGGGACCCTTTACTTCCAACAAACTTTTGGTAATTGATTCTGCAATATACAACATCGACATTGCACCACCATAATTCCATACTGAGTCTGCTTCATTAACATGGCCATTACGAACAAATGGCATCGCTTTCCAGAGCATAGATTTATTTAATTGAGCTTTTTGCGCGTCGGTAAATGGGCCAAAGTAGATTACATAACCATCTTTAATATGCTGTAGGTCGGTCATTCGTTTTTGCACGATACCCCATTCTTTAGCTGGTTGAGGAAGTGCAGTGCTTAAACCGAGTTGGTGGATCACGTAGTCAGTAGTCGAGTTGTTCGCATATAAATAAATTGAGGTTTGGTTAGCAAAGCGCATTGCCGCGACACTTGGCATTTCACCATTAAATGCGGTTTCGAGTTGTACTTTTAAGTCGGCAAAGCGCTGATACATGGTATTGAGTTTTTGTTCTGCTAAATCGCTTTTGTTAACCACGACTGCAATGTTGCGGAAATTCTCAATGGCGGCTTTAGCGCTGTCTTGATCGGCATTGTAGGTTTGATAATACAACACTGGTGCAATGGTCTGCAGACGAGGGATCAGATCTTTTTGTGGTGAAGCTGCCAAAATGAGGTCTGGTTTTAATTCCGCTAGCTTTTGCATATTCGGTTCAGCGCGGGTGCCGAGATCTTGTACAGATTCAGGAATGGCCGGTTTGACGACCCAAGTGGTGTAGTCTTTGATATTTGGCACACCAATGGGAGTAACATCAAGTTCGAGTAATTGTTCAGCGAGATCCCAGTTTAAAGCGACAATACGTTTCGGGTGACTATCTAATTGATGTTCACCTAGACTATCGGTGACGGTAATCGACGCGAAACTTGGTAGGCTAAATAACGCTATGATTAAAGAGAATAGTTTCAAGAATGTTTTCATATTGAAAATGTTTCCTAGGTTCTGGGAACAGCGATCATTGGTAAATCTTTTGGGCTTTTAAATCACGACGGCTATTTTTTGATCATCTTGCTGTGGGTGATCTAAAAGTTGAATATCGGTTTCGTATAAATCCGTTAGTCGTTGATCATCGAGTAGTAATTCTTTTGCGCCGCTAAAAGCTACCTTGCCTTGCTTTAGCGCCACGATATGAGTGGCATAACGGAGCGCCAAATTCAGATCGTGTAAGATAACTAAAATGCCGCAGCCAGTTTGCTGATTCAGTTCTTGTAGCAAATCCATTAAATGGTATTGATGATGAATATCGAGGGCAGAGGTCGGTTCATCGAGGATCAGCACTGGAGATTGCTGCGCCAATAACATGGCAACCCAAGCGCGCTGACGTTCACCGCCAGAGAGTTTATCGGCAAGGTTATTAGCATATTGTTCAACGCCAGTTTTTTGCATCGCTTCGACAATAATTTTCTCATCATCATTTTGCCAACGACCAAACACACCACGCCAAGGGAAACGACCTAAGCGTACCAATTCTTGCACCGTAAGCCCTGCAACATCTGGCAATTTTTGCGGTAAAAAAGCAATTTCTTTGGCTAATTGTTTTTGAGAAAAAGTTGAAATTTCAGTCTCGTTGAGTGTCACTTGTCCAGAGTCGGCTTTCGATTGTCCTGAAAGCAGGTTAACCAGTGTCGATTTACCGCTACCATTATGGCCCAGCATAACCGTCAATCCATCACTCGGAATGGAAAGTTCATCAATCGATAAAATATCGCGATTATTTCGGTGAACACGAACTTGGTTGAGTTTGAACATCTTTTTCTCTGGGGTTATTTATTGGGTACTAGAAAACAAAAACTAGGGCCATTGAACTCAATAGCCCTAGTGCGTTTAAGGTGTTTCGTTACCACGTATAGTTAATAGTAGCGGTAGCGGTCAATTCTTCACCGTAGTAACAGTAGTAATCACAGCTAGAAACGTACTTTTTATCAGTCACATTATTAACATTAACTTGCGCACGCCATTTAGGTGTAATGTCGTAGCGAGCCATGGCGTCGAATAAGGTGACACTTGGAACATTGAGTATTCCAACACCAGTAGAATCGTGTCCAACAGAACTACCCATATAGCGAACACCTGCACCAAGAACAAAGCTATCTAAACCTAAGTGGCTAAAATCATACTCTAACCAAGATGATGCCATATGACGAGGAATGAGTGGGGTACGAATGGGATCGCTATCCGCACTCATATCTGTTTTAGCATCTGTATAGGTATAGTTTGCTTTTGCGAGTAAATCTTCGGTCACATATACGACAGCATCAAACTCAACACCTTGAGAGGTTAATTCACCGCTTTGTGTAGCGACACTTTGAGTTGTGACCAGGCCATTTTTCTGAGTAATATTGAACCAAGCGAGATTAAAGTAGCCATTGATAAAGCTTGGCTCATATTTGAAACCCGCTTCTGTTTGTTGTCCTTCAAGTGGTTTGTAGGCTTTTCCTGTTGTCGGATCAACGGAGGCCAGAACTTCAAAGGATTCATCGTAGCTAATGTATGGTGTTACACCGAAATCACTGACATACATAAGACCACCACTTAAAGCAAAGTTGGTATTATGCAAATCTTCTTTGGTACCAGCACTGTCATTTTGAAGACGTACGATGTCATAACGACCACCGACTTTCATAATCCACTTATTATCTAATTTAATTTGTTGTTGAGCATAAAATCCTGCTTGATCCTTAGTGATATCAACAGGGGTAGCACGGTCATCAATAGGTTGATAATTGCCATATTCCGGGTTGAATGCGTTGATACTACCAGTAGTCCCCCCCCAAGCTACCCCCCAATCATCTGCTTCCATACTGTCATTTTGATAGTGCTGTAAATCAATGCCAAATAAGAAAGTATTATCTGTTCTAGATGTGCTCCAATTAGCGATAGTTTGGTTATCCATACTATAGGAATCAGTTGAACCATTTCGATAGATGATCCCTCTTGATAGATCGGCACTTGTTTCACTGCCGAAAGCGTAAGTGCTACGTAATAGTAAATCTGTATGGGCATAACGAGTGTTTTGCTTGAATTGCCAAATGTCATTAAAGTGATGTTCTAATTCGTAAGCAAGAGAGAACTGTTCATTTTCATTTTTATCATAATCAGGCTCACCTAAATTGGTGCTTGGGTCGAGCTTACCTTGTGGCGTATCAATCAAGGTGCCGTAAGCGGGTTTAAATGGGTTAGTCGGTACGCCATCATCTTTTTTATAAGAGGCAAGGAAAGTGATATTGGTATCAGGGCTGATATCCCAGGCTAGGCTAGGAGCAAGATAAACACGGTCGGTGTAAGTTTCATCTAGAGTACCATCACGGTGGCTCATCATACCGACTAAACGAAAACGAACATCACCATCTTGATCAACAAAGCTTGTGACATCGACGCCAACTTGTTGCTGATTGTTCGTACCTGCTTGGAGTTGTAATTCTCCACCTTCTGTATACCCAGGGTGTTTGCTTACAGCATTAACTACACCACCTGGAGGCGCTTCACCATATAAGATCGCAGCAGGACCTTTTAATACTTCAACTTGTTCTAGACCGTAAGGCTCCAATGTCCAAACGTAGTAGCCTACTTGATAAAGGCGATTTCCATCTAAATAAGTTGCGGCATCAAAACCACGGATTTTAAACCAATCGGTATCATTATCAGAACCATACGGTTGAGTCATAACACCTGGTTGATAACGCAAGACTTCGTCTAATTTTGTTGGTTGTTGAACAGATAGTTGCTCTTCATCGATCACGGATACACTGCGCGGAGTTTCGGCGAGTGGTGTCTCAACTTTTAATGCTGAAGCGGTTACTGTGATGGTATCTAAATTTTCTGTTGTAGCTTTTTCTTCAGCAAAAGAAGGGAGAGCGATAAGGGCTAAAGAAAGTCCAAGAGCAGGTTTCATAATGTGAGAAACGGCTTGTGAAGTAGGGTTCAAAGTGAAAGACATAAATCAATCCATTGTTTCATTAATTGATAATCATTATTGTTTAGAATTGTATTCATTTTTATAGGTTCTGCCTAGAGTTTATTTGCAAAATCATGAATAAAGGAAAGTAGATCATGACCGATATCAATAGGGGGTGGGAAATTAACCATTTTCCCTTTATGATAGCGGCACATTTCTACTGTGGCATTAGTCGGTAGCACATGTCTTTATTGAGTTTCACTCGATTTAATTTTTGAACGTCTCATTTCTGAATGGAACTACTTTATGTTCAAGTTTTTTGAAGGTTTAACGAAACCTTTTCCTAAAGATACAGTCAACACTCCGCCGAGTACCTTGTTTGCTTTTTGCATGCATTACAGCCGTGATTTTTTATTACCTATTCTATTTATGTCGATTTTGAGTGCGTGTATCGCCATTATTGAAGTCTCGTTGATGGGCTTCATGGGTTCGATTGTAGATATGCTTTCAACTCATACCCCAGAAACATTATGGGATGCAGAGGGCATGCGCATTATCGGTATGGGTTTGGTGATTGTTGTGGTGATTCCTGTAATTGGCTTCTTCCACTCGATGATCATGCACCAAACGTTACTAGGTAACTTCCCAATGTCGATTCGTTGGTTAGCGCACCGGTACCTACTCAATCAAAGTGTGACTTTCTACCAAGATGATTTTGCCGGGCGAATTGCCACTAAAGTGATGCAAACGTCGCTCGCTATCCGTGAAACAGTGATGAAGTTCGCCGATATGCTGGTTTATATCACTGTCTATTTTGTGTCGATGTTTGTATTAATGGCGCAGGCTGATTTATGGCTGATGGTTCCGGTATTTGTTTGGCTAGTGGCTTATGTTCTGACTCAGGTTTATTTTGTTCCAAAAATGAAGCGAATTGCCACTGAACAGGCTGATGCACGTTCATTAATGACTGGCCGTATCGTTGATAGTTATACCAATATTGCGACGGTGAAACTGTTCTCACACACTAACCGTGAAACGGACTATGCAGAAAAAGGCATGAAGTCATTTTTGAAAACAGTGTACGCGCAAATGCGTCTCGCAACCGTGTTCTTATTCAGTATTGACATGCTTAATTACATGCTGCTTTTCTCGGTAGCCGCTCTGTCTATTGGCTTATGGATGAACAGCATGATCACCGTTGGTGCCATTGCGGTGGCGATCAGCTTAGCTTTGCGTATTCAAGGTATGTCGAAATGGATTATGTGGGAAATCAGCGCCATTTTTGAAAATATCGGTACCGTAGTCGATGGCATGAATACGCTTTCTAAACCAGTAGTCACTCAAGATGTTGAAAATGCGCCAGCACTTAAAGTCGATAAAGGTCAAATTGAATTTGATAAGATCAGCTTCCACTATGGGGAATCAAACAAAGCTGTGATCACTGATTTGAACTTGAATATTAAGCCGGGTGAAAAGGTTGGTTTAGTCGGGCGTTCAGGTGCGGGTAAATCGACACTGGTTAACCTACTGCTGCGTTTTTATGATTTGGAAAGTGGCACGATCCGTATTGATGGCCAAGACATTTCTAAAGTTCAACAAGACTCGCTGCGCGGCAAGATTGGTATGATCACGCAAGATACCTCGTTATTGCACCGCACGATTCGTGAGAATATTCTATATGGTCGTCCTGATGCGACAGAAGAAGAACTTCTTGCGGCAACCAAGCAAGCTCATGCGCATGAGTTTATTGAAAGCTTAACCGATACTTTTGGCAACGTAGGCTACGATGCTCAAGTGGGTGAACGTGGGGTGAAATTGTCTGGTGGTCAACGTCAACGTATCGCGATTTCTCGCGTGTTGTTAAAAGATGCACCAATCTTAATTATGGATGAAGCCACATCAGCACTTGATTCAGAAGTCGAAGCCGCGATTCAAGAAAGCTTATATGAATTGATGGAAGGTAAAACCGTTATCGCGATTGCACACCGTTTATCCACCATTGCGGCAATGGATCGCTTAATCGTACTTGATCAAGGTGAAATTTTGGAGCAAGGCTCGCATCAAGAGCTATTGTCACAAGGCGGTATTTACGCACAACTTTGGGCACACCAAACTGGTGGGTTCTTAGGGAGCGATGAAGATGATTCAGTTGAGGATGAAACAGTATCGTAGCTGATTAATTGGGTATATATTAAATGAAAGGCTTGTTGCTTCGGTGGCAGGTCTTTTTTTGGTGGTTTTTCATGTCTTATGGCGTCCCCAGTAGGAGTCGAACCTACGGCCTTCCCCTTAGGAGGGGGACGCTCTATCCAGCTGAGCTATGGGGACCAAAAGACTAACCTTGAGAATAATACGGATTTTAACTAGATAATCCAATACTCATATAGTTTTCTACAGCTGAATGCTGCACAAGCGTTGTTTTTTTGTTCACAAGTTCAATTCTTGATGAATTTTAATTGCTTAATGTCTTCCTTAACTCTTTAATTAATTCGTGAAATTCATTTACAAAAAGCACTGACTGCGTTGTGCATGGTTGGCGATGATAAAATGAAAGCGGCAGCGAAACGTCATGTTGAGCTTTCATTAAAACGTAGTCAGATAGCGTTGTCCTTAGATGAAGATCTACAAGCCGTTAAAAGTGCCAGTATGCTTGGGCGAGATTAATCAGTTTAAGCATATCGCTCACGATTACCTTTCGCCCATTACCGTTTTTCAAAGTCGCAATGAAGGCTATCTAGGCCACTAATTTGGTATAGTGGATTTTGAAATTCGATTGACGAATCATAGATCTCTGCTAATAAATACAAATGGTCTTTATTAAGTGTTTGGTAGGTTTCTATAAAGTTGTAAATAATAAGGCTGGAAATCCGTTCCGAAGCCAGCATCATGTCTTGTCCCTTTATCGATCTTCTATTCTGCTTTATAGAAATTTAATGCTTGTTGTCTTGCGGTTGGATGGTCGACAATGGCTGGCCAATAAGTATCAATATTGTTTTGTTTTATATATTCGTGTGGAAAATGTAGGTGTTTCAAAGGTACATTTTCTAACTCTGGTAAATACTTACGGATGAAGCTGCCATCTGGATCATATTTTTCACTTTGAGTGATGGGGTTAAATATTCGAAAGTAGGGCTGAGCATCACAACCTGTGCCTGCCGCCCATTGCCAACCGCCGTTATTGGCACTGAGATCGCCATCAATTAAGTGTTGCATGAAAAATTTTTCACCTAGTCGCCAATCCACTAGGCAATGCTTGGTGAGAAAGCTCGCGACAATCATTCTTAAGCGATTATGCATCCAACCGGTTTGTACTAACTGCCTCATTGCGGCATCGACAATTGGATAACCAGTTTTGGCTTGTTGCCAGGCGGCTAATAATTGAGGCGAATTGGGCCAAGGCAAATGGTCATATTTGTCATTGAAATTATGATGCTTATTGAGCTTTGGAAAGTGGTGTAGTAAATGACGATAAAAATCACGCCACGCTAATTCGTTGAGCCAACTCCCGTGCGGCTGTGAAATCATTTCCAGAGTATTGGGGTAATGGTGAGAGAGTTCGGCAAACACGCGTTTTGCACTGATTGCACCAATGGCTAAATAGGGGGATAAACCGGAGGTTCCTTTTATCGCCGGGTAGTCTCGGTCTTGATGGTAGTCTTGGTATTTAATGGTTAGAAAATTCGGAAGCACTTGCTGCAATACGGTATTCGCCAAAGGCCACTTGGTAGAATCTTGCTTAGTAGCGTTAAACGTAATGGCAGGGTTGCTAACAGGTTTTAATGATGGCAAGGAAATTTGTAAAGGCGCGGCATGGGCTCTTTCTAATGAACTTGCCCACGCTTTTTTAAATGGCGTAAATACTTTGTACATTTCATTCCGACCATTGAGAACGGCTCCTTTAGATACAATGACGTCAGCTTCAAACAAAGTTAAGGGTAGGCCATCATCTAACAAGGCTTGGTCGCGCTGCTGCTCGTTAAATTCAACTTCTTGGGTGGCAAAAATGGTCTCGATGTTTTGCTGCTGACAATATGCGATGAGCGCTTGTGCTTGCTCGGCAAAATCGCTGGCTTCAATGTGTTTAAAATGAATGCCACGTTGGCCGAGTTGCTCAGACAGCAAGTTGACATGTCTTTCAATCAAATCAATTTTTATTGGTGCCATATCATGCGTTTGCCATTGTGAAGGCGTAGAAATAAACAAAGCGTGAAATGGCTGACCCGCGGCAATCGCGTGGTATAAGGCTGGGTTATCGTCGATTCTTAGATCATTGCGAAACCAAACAAGATTCATGGCTTACCTTTTGCTTATGAATTTTATATAGAGCAGAATAACAATTTTAGATGTAACGTAATTTCAGCTCTTGTGGATAGGGTGATAAATACACTTGAGCCGCTAAATATTGTTGGGGAAATTCTTTTAGATAGTGATTGATCAAAGTTAGCGGTACTAGTAGAGGAACTAACCCTGCTCGGAAGTCATTAATATGAGTGGATAGTTCACTTTTTTGCTGTTTGGTGAGCACTTTTTTGAAGTAGCCTTGCAGGTGTTGCAGCGTATTGGTGTGGCTTTTATGCGTTGCTACATGCTTTAAGCCAGACATTAACAACGAGATGTATTGTTGTGCCATCTCCTCTAGTTCGAGGTCGGCACGAGCAAGGAGACGGCCAGTTTCTTTATAGCTAATCAGGTGGTGGCTCATTAGTAAGTACTTACGTTCGCTATGAAACTCAATCAGTTTGTGTTTAGTCAGGCCAGAGGATAATAAATCTTGCCAATGTCGATAAGTGAACACTCGGATCATGAAATTCTCGCGTAGTGCGGGGTCCATTAAACGGCCATTTTCTTCACAAGGTAGGTTTGGGTTCTGCATCATGATTTGCTTGGCGAATAAGCCTATGCCAGAGGCGGTGCTGCCTTTACCGTCTTCTTGATAAACCTTAACTCTTTCCATACCACAGCTAGGGCTTTTTTGACAAAAGATAAAGCCGCTAAGGTGCTCGATTTGACTAGCAACGGTTTGACCGTATTCGGTTAAGTCTTGTGTGACATCACCATCGCCATCAGGACGACTGACATGTATGCCATCACTTAGTTGAACCTGACGAATAGTAGGGCGAGGGACCGGCAAGCCAATCGCCACTTCTGGGCAAAAGGTTTGGTAGTGAACAAAAGGGGCGAGTTGACTCATACAGAAATCAGAGCGTTTGTGTCCTTTATCAAAGCGCACTTGCTCTCCGGCGACACAGGCACTGATACCAATTGTCGGTTTTTCCTCCACTAGTAGCTTCATACTATGGCGACTCCTTGCTGCCTAAGACTAAGTGAATTTAATAAATTGCCCGATAGGGGCTAATAGCTTTGAGATCCCTTGGGTAAATTGTAGTGCATTATTGGATATGGTGAAACATAAACAACCCGTAGTAGTGGTGGGAGTATGCTCGTGTTGTCCGGTTAGCCAAATGAAGTGCCCTTTTTGGTATTTACCCATTTTATCTTTAAACTCACCGTTAATGTCCGTGCTCATTGTTATCTTCTTGCCGGTGTGCTTTTGAACACCTTTTTGACTCAAATCATTAAAATCTCAGTTGACAACCACTATACCTCTTTGGGGTTATGGGTATGCTATATCAGTCCGTTATTATCGAGAAGAGATTTATACTCGTAATGTAATTTGACGTTGAGTTTTTATTGACTGAATAAGCTGTATTTTTGTTATTTTTGTGATTATCTGAACATTCATTAAATGCTTTACATGTTAACTCTTCCGAGAGTGTTTTCCTGTGGTAACATGAGTGCCCCTTAATTTAATTATAGATGAAGATTTATGCTGGAAGTGCGTGATTTAACAGCGATTCGTGATGACAGAGAATTATTTGAGTCAGTGAGCTTTTCTGTTTCGGCTGGTGATCTCGTTCAAGTTGAGGGACGTAATGGTTCGGGCAAAACGACTATGTTGCGAATTATTACTGGATTAGGCGATAGTGAAGCTGGAAAAGTACTTTGGAAAGGCATTGAAACTTGTATAGACCGCGATGCTTTTCATCAAGATTTATTGTTTATCGGACATCAAACTGGCGTTAAAAAAGAACTGACCGCATTTGAAAACCTTTCCTTTTATCAGAAACTAAATGGCTCAATAGGCGTCACAGAAGATGATATTTGGATGGCGTTAGCTAAAGTTGGTTTGGCCGGTAAAGAAGATATTCCAGCCGGTAAGTTATCGGCGGGGCAGCAACGACGTGTCGCACTCGCGCGCTTATGGTTAAGTCGTCATTCCCTTTGGATTTTAGATGAGCCGCTGACGGCCATTGATAAGCAAGGCATAAAAGTGATTGAAGCTTTGTTTGTTGAACATACACAAAAGGGTGGAATGGTATTGTTTACGACTCACCAAGATATGTTTACCGAAATGGATCAACTTAAAACCATTCGGTTGGGAGAGTAAATAATGATCTCAAGTATGCTGGTCATTGTTCGCCGCGAGTTGTTAATTGCTTATCGTCGTCAAGCTGATGTATTTAACCCTTTATGGTTCTTTATCATTGTTATTACGCTGTTTCCTTTAAGTATTGGTCCTGAGCCGAATTTGTTAGCGCGTATTGCAGCTGGCATTATTTGGGTAGCTGCTTTGCTTTCGGCTCTGTTATCTTTAGAGCGCTTATTTCGAGATGACTTTAACGATGGGGCATTAGAGCAATTAATGCTGTTGCCAATTCCTTTACCACTGGTGGTGATCTCTAAAGTGATTGCTCATTGGTTGTTGACAGGCTTGCCGTTAATTTTAATTAGTCCATTACTCGCAATACTACTATCGCTAGATTTTCAGACTTGGTTGGCGGTGGTCATTACCTTACTACTTGGTACACCGACCTTGAGTTTTATTGGTGCGATTGGTGTTGGGTTAACGGTGGGGCTGCAAAAAGGTGGCGTACTGTTAAGCTTACTGGTTTTACCTTTGTATATTCCGGTACTTATTTTTGCTACTTCTGCGATTGAAGCTGCCACTAGTGGTTTTGGCTATTCAGGCCAACTCGCGATTCTAGGGGCGATGTTATTGGGGGCTGCAACCTTAACGCCATTTGCGATTAGCGCATCGTTACGTATCAGTGTGAATTAATAATAAATCAATTAATGATAAATAGAGCTTGTGGTGAACCATTTGTGATGAGCAAAGGCAAGCAAGTACGATTTAAGTTAAAAAATTATAAAGTAGAGCAAAAATAGCCTACAAAACAAAGTGAGAAGCAAAATGTGGAAATGGTTACATCCATACGCAAAAGCTGAAAAAACCTATCAGTTGTGCGGAACCTTACTGCCTTGGTTTTCTGTCTTGGCATTTGGACTATTGCTGGTGGGTACGATTTGGGGGCTTGCGTTTGCGCCTGCTGATTACCAACAAGGTGATAGCTTTCGTATTATTTATATCCATGTACCTGCTGCTATTTGGTCGATGGGAATTTATATGTCAATGGCTATCGCGGCATTTATTGGCTTAGTTTGGCAGCTTAAGTTGTCGAATATGGCCGCTTCTGCAATGGCTCCAATTGGCGCGGTTTATACCTTTATTGCTCTCATTACCGGTGCAGTCTGGGGGAAACCGATGTGGGGTGCTTGGTGGGTATGGGATGCTCGCTTAACCTCTGAATTGATTCTATTATTTCTCTATCTAGGTGTGATTGCGCTTTATCACGCCTTTGATGATCAAAAGACAGCAGCAAAGGCCGCCGGTATTTTGGCGGTTGTGGGTGTCGTCAATATTCCTATCATTCACTATTCAGTAGAGTGGTGGAATACCCTACATCAAGGTGCCACCATTACTAAAATTGGTAAGCCTTCGATTGCTCCAGGCATGCTATGGCCGTTATTGTGTAATATTTTTGGTTTTGCCTTCTTCTTTGGTGCGGTCACTATGATTCGTTTCCGTACTGAAATTATTCGCCGTGAAAGTCACCGTCCTTGGGTTTTGCAATTAGTAAAACAAAATGCAGCCAAAGGCTCAAAATTAACGGAGGTGAAATAAATGTATTTTGACTCATTGAGTGATTTCTTAAATATGGGGGGGTATGCCGCTTATGTTTGGGCTTCTTTTGGGATCACATTTTTTAGTATGTTTATTGTGTGCTGGAAAAGTGCTTCAGATGGCAAAGCTTTATTGAAAGAAATCCAACAAAAAATTGACCGTGAAGAACGTCGTCAAGCGGCAAAAAAGATGGAAAACACATTATGACACCTAGACGCAAAAAAAGACTCGCAATCATTTTGGCTATTCTAATCGGTGTAGCAGGAACGGTTGGTTTAACCATGTATGCGCTTAATCAGAATATGAACTTATTTTATACACCGACAGAGCTGGTCAACGGTAAGCCCGATGGTACCATGCCACACATTGGTGAGCGTTTGCGTATCGGTGGTATGGTGGTTGAAGGTTCAGTTAAACGTGACCCTGATTCTTTAAAAGTGAGTTTTGATCTTAAAGACCTTGGCCCTACGGTGACGGTAACTTACGAAGGTATCTTGCCTGATTTATTCCGTGAAGGTCAGGGCATCGTTGCTCAAGGAACATTGGTTGATGCAACAACCATTGAAGCATTTGAAGTGTTAGCTAAGCATGATGAAAACTACATGCCTTCAGAAATCGAAGATGCAATGAAGAAAGGCCATAATGCTGATTATGACTACGAAACCCACACCATGAAAAATCAGGAATAAGTGCAATGATTGCTGAACTTGGACATTTTGCCTTAATTCTTGCATTAGGGTTTTCTATTTTACTAAGTGCATTGCCTATGTATGGTGCGAGTGTTAATAACCGCACTTTAATGGGCATGGCGCGTCCTCTGTCTTGGGGAATGTTTCTAACGCTAGCGTTTTCATTCGGGACGCTACTTTGGGCGTTTTATAGTAACGACTTTACCTTGCAGTATGTGGCGAGTAACTCGAACAGTTTGCTGCCTTGGTACTATCGCTTAACTGCTGTATGGGGCGCGCACGAAGGCTCTCTGCTTCTTTGGGTACTTATTCAAGCTATTTGGACTGTTGCGGTGGCAACCTTTAGTCGCGGAATGCCACAAGAGTCGGTATCTCGCGTATTAGCGGTAATGGGGATGATTTCGATTGGCTTCTTGCTATTTATCATTCTGACCTCAAATCCATTTTTACGCACCTTGCCTTACTTCCCAATTGATGGCCGTGACTTAAACCCTCTACTACAAGATCCGGGCTTAATTATTCACCCACCAATGCTGTATATGGGTTATGTAGGTTTTTCAGTCGCGTTCTCATTTGCTATTGCATCATTAATGACAGGTCGTCTAGATACGGCTTGGGCTCGTTGGTCTCGTCCTTGGACAACGGCAGCATGGGTATTTTTGACTGTTGGTATCGCTCTAGGTTCATGGTGGGCATATTATGAATTAGGCTGGGGCGGCTGGTGGTTCTGGGATCCCGTTGAAAACGCATCTTTCATGCCTTGGCTAGCGGGTACCGCACTGATGCACTCATTGGCTGTAACCGAAAAACGCGGCACCTTTAAAGCTTGGACAGTATTGCTAGCGATCAGCGCATTCTCATTAAGTTTACTGGGTACCTTCTTAGTTCGTTCGGGGATTTTGGTATCGGTGCATTCATTCGCATCGGATCCAGCTCGCGGCATGTTTATTCTGGCTTTCCTTGCACTAGTGATTGGTGGTTCGCTGCTACTGTTTGCTCTCAAAGGAGCGTCAGTTCGTGTACGTGGTAACTACTCACTTATCTCACGTGAGAACGCCTTGTTATCTAATAATATTTTGTTAATAGCGGCATTGGTCGTGGTTCTGATTGGTACTTTATTACCGCTTGTTCATAAGCAAATTGGTATGGGGTCTGTATCGATTGGTGCACCATTCTTTAATACCTTGTTCACTTGGTTAATCGTGCCATTTACCTTGATTCTCGGTATTGGCCCAATGGTTCGTTGGAAGCGTGATAACTTGGCGGAAGTGAAAGTACCGATGCTAGTGTCACTGGTGGTTTCAGTCGTTGGCGCAACGGTGATTGCTTTAATTTCGTCTAAACAATTTATGCCGCTTGCAACACTAGGTTGGTTCATGGCGATTTGGATTTTTACGATGCATGGCTTTGAGTTATATCAACGTGCGACACACCGTCATACTTTCTTTAAAGGTCTAACCAAATTACAGCGTAGCCATTGGGCGATGATGTTAGGTCATATTGGCTTGGCGGTAACCATCATTGGTATTGCGATGGTGCAAAACTACAGCATTGAACGTGATGTTCGTTTAGCACCGGGTGATAAGTTTGATATTCATGGTTATCAGTTTGACTTTGCTGGTGTACGTGACCATGACGGCCCGAACTATGAAGGCTTTATTGCTGATTTCATCATTAGTGAAGATGGTAACTATGTAAACGAACTGCATGCTGAAAAACGTTTCTACCATACGGCCCGTTCTATGATGACCGAAGCGGCAATTGACCGCGGTTTCACTCGTGACTTGTATGTTGCAATGGGGGAGCGTTTAGAAGGTACCGATGCATGGGCGGTTCGTATCTACTATAAACCGTTTATTCGCTGGATTTGGTTTGGTGCGATTTTAATGTCGATTGGTGGTGCATTAGCGATCAGTGATAAACGTTATCGCTTTCGTAAAAAAACCGAAAAATCAACGAAATCAGCTGAGAAGGAGGCGTAATCATGAACCGTAAAATCTTGTTTGCACCTTTAGCGTTATTTGCCATCTTGGTTGTGGTATTTGCTACGCAACTTACTCGTAATGCTGATGGTGATGATCCCACTAAACTAGAATCAGTATTGGTAGGTAAGCCAGTACCTGAATTTAAGCTAGAAGATTTATTTCAAGAAAATAAAACTTATGATCAACGTTTATTTCAAGGCCAGCCTTTATTACTTAATGTGTGGGCAACTTGGTGCCCAACGTGTTATGCGGAACATCAGTTCTTGAATAAGCTTTCAGAGCAAGGCGTAAAAATCGTTGGTTTGAATTACAAAGATGACCGTGAGAAAGCTAAGAAATGGTTAAGAGATCTCGGTAACCCATATCAGGTCGTGCTATTTGATGGTAGTGGCATGTTTGGCTTAGATCTTGGGGTCTACGGCGCACCAGAAACGTTCTTGATTGATGCCAATGGTCATATTCAGTACCGCCATGTGGGGGATGTGAATGTTGAAAACTGGAACGAAACTTTATTGCCTTTGTATAACAAGCTAGAAGGTCAAAAAACAGCATTGCCGCGAATTCCTATGGAGCGTGCCCAATGATGAAAAAATCTTCACTATTAATGCTGCTATGCATGTTATTTGCAGTGCCCGCGATGTCTGCGATTGAAGTGTTCGACTTTGATACACCAGAGCAAGAAGCGCAATTTCAAGAGTTGAGCCATACGCTGCGTTGTCCGAAGTGTCAAAATAACTCAATTTCAGATTCCAATGCTGAATTGGCAAAAGACTTACGTTTGAAAGTGTATCAAATGACCAAAGACGGTAAGTCGAAGCAAGAAATCGTTGATTACATGGTGGCTCGCTACGGTAATTTCGTAACCTACAATCCACCATTAACACCATCAACAGCAGTCTTGTGGCTTGCACCGTTAGGCATAGTGATCTTTGGGTTCGGCTTTATTGTGATACGTAGCCGCCGAAAATCAGCCGCTGCTCAAGTGAAAAATTCAACATCATTGGATAAAGAACAAGAGCAACGTTTAAAAGAGCTTTTAGAAGAATCTGATTCAAACGACAAGAAGGGCAGTGATTCATGATAGCATTTTGGATTGGTACAATAATCTTACTCGCCATCTCTTGTGTGTTTGTTTTATATCCACTACTAAAGCCAAAAGAGGTGGATGAAGCGGCACAACGTGATGATTTAAACAAAGCGTTTTTCCGTGACCGTTTAGCCGAATTAGAGTCTGAAGATCAGGCAGGTATCGTCGGTAATAAAGATGATCTCGTTTTAGATTTAAAACAGTCTTTATTGGATGATATTCCGGTTGCCGAGCAACAAAAGAAAGATTCTGCCGCGGTTAAGTGGATGGCAGTACCGTTAGTGATCTTTATGGCGGTAGCTTCTTATGGAGGGTATGCCTTATATGGTGCGCATAGTAAGGTTGTTCATTGGAAGCAAGTTGAAAATAACTTACCTGTTTTATCGCAAAAGTTGATGAATCCTCAAGGTGTTGAATTAACTGAACAAGATATGACAGATTTAACTTTAGCACTACGTTCTCGTCTGCAATATAATGCAAACGATGCAACGGGGTGGGTATTACTTGGTCGTATTGGTTTAGCGAATCGTGATATTGAAACCGCGATTGGTGCGTTGACTAAAGCCGATGACCTGATGCCGAATAATCAAGATGTGCAATTAAGCCTAGCTCAAGCATTAATGTTCTCATCGGATCAAGCAGATTTACAAAAAGCTGATTCGATTTTAGCGCAATTGATGAAACAGCCTGACGTCGATTTGCGCGTCTACTCTTTGTTGGCATTTAGTGCTTATGAAAGTGGTGATTACGCCAAAGCTGTCGATTACTGGGAACAGCTTCAAGTTAAGATTGGTAAAGATGATGCTCGTTACGACATGCTTTCTCGCAGTATTAAAACGGCTCAGCGTGAGTTAGATGCGATTAATCATCCAGAACAAAAAACTTACCAAGGTACACCGGTTAAAGTCACGGTTTCGTTATCACCAGAAGTGAAGCTACCAGAATCTGGTGTGTTGATTGTTTCTGTTCATACTGCTAATGGTGCGCCAATGCCGATCGCAGCTGCACGTTACCCGCTCTCTCAATTCCCTGTGACAGTGGTTTTAGATGATAACAACAGCATGATTGAAAGCCGTAAGCTATCGAGCTTGTCTGACATCATGGTGAAAGCACGTATTGATAGTGATGGTAATGTCGCTACTCGTGAAGGTGATTGGCATGGCGAAAGCTTGCCAATTCATCTTGGTGATGACGCGGTAATTACAATTGATAAGAAATATTGATAATTAATATTCAGATACAATACAATTAACGTTATTGCATATTTTCTTTAATTATAGAAAGGCAATGTATTGAATTACGTTGCCTTTTTTATTTTATTGGTATTTGAAGTTATAGTTTTGTCGATCGTGCACCTATAACTCTAATTTTCTCAGGGATAAGTTATACTAATCATACTAATTATCTGATCATTCTTGCTTGTTAAAAGACTCGATAACTGCATTAAAATTTTTGCCTTGTTCTCAAGCCTTTTTCCTACGCAATTTCTGGCTATCTAATTAGTGTGATTGGTATTAATCAATTTTTAAGTTGACATAGGATGTAGTGGCTTGGGTGATATAAAAACCAATTATTCATTTTCGCTTATCTTACTCTCATCAACGTTGATGTTAGGGTGTAGTTCTACACCTGAAGAACAAGCTTCCACAACTCAAAGCAGTACGGCTCCTTCCTCGGAAAAAATGACTACAGATCATGACGATGGTGACTTCTTTGAAGGTTTCAATCGTTTGATGTGGGATTTTAATTTTAAAGTACTCGACCCTTATGTTGTTCGACCGCTTTCTATTGCCTACATGGAATGGACGCCGTGGCCCATACATACAGGGCTGAATAACTTTCTAAATAATCTTGATGAGCCAGCCAATGCAGTGAATAACTTGCTGATGGGCAATGGTGACCAAGCGGTGGAGAATTTTAGTCGTTTTTGGATTAACAGCACGATTGGCTTACTTGGTTTAATTGATGTGGCATCAATGGCTAATATATCCAGCACGAGTCGAGAGTTTGGTGATGTAATAGGGCATTATGGAGTTGGCAATGGAACCTACTTGATGCTGCCAGCTTACGGGCCTGTTACCGTACGTGACGCTGCCGATACCATCGATGGATTGTACATCCCGTTAAACTGGCTAACCTTCTGGCAAAAAGCTGGTAAGTGGGCATTTCAGGGGCTAGAGTCGCGCTATGAATTGATAAGCCAAGAAGAGCTGTTACGTAATTCACCGGATTCTTATCAGTTAAGTAAAAGTATCTATATACAACATCAAGATTTTAAAGCTGAAATTACCAAACAGCCAGAAACTGCTTTAGACGACGATCTTTTGGAAGAATATCTAGGGCAAGATTACTAACTATCTTGAGACGAATTCAAATGAGCAACTAAACAAAAAAGCCTTAATACATATTTGCAGTAAGATTTCATTTTTTGAGTTTTAATTCGAACTAGAATGGTTTGTTATATTGAATACAAGGGGTAATAGCATCAGTATAGGTTACGGCATGAATACTTGTAATCTCTTAATGAAGATCCATGTTGATGCTTAATAGGTAAGCAAAACTAATGATTGAGTCTTTAGTTGACGAATTATTGTTCAATAATAGTAACTACTCATCTGCTTTATGAGACAGTAGTTACTATATTATTGATGGTGACTTTTTATTGAATTTTATTGGTCAAAGTGAAACATTGGCGCGATCTTTTGCGATAAAGCAGCAATATCCTCACCTTTTTCACCAACTAGTATTAAGCTGCCTTTGGTAAGCGGTATGATCTCACCTTGCATATGATCTTGCGTAAACTGACTGGTTTTCTTAGCTTCAATGTTGGAAACAAAGGCAGTAACACGGCCTTTTTTTCCTTGAAACACCATATGTAGAGCATGATGATCTTGGCTAAAACCACAATGGTTCAAATAATAGATATGATATGGGAAATCACCATTAAGTTGGTAAGAATACATATTGAGCTTTGATTGTATTTCTTGTTTAGTGCTTCCTTCATTCATCTTGGCAATAAATGGTTCTTCATTCAGAATATGGTTGATTGCCATTTTATCGAGTTGGGCATAAGCGGGTTTCACTAACAAGTTACCCCAATTGACCTGGCCAATTAATAAACCGAAAGTAAAGATAATTGAAGCCGCTAAAGCCCAAACCTTTCTGGTTAAATGCAATGTAGGTTGGATTGGTGCATTTTGGAAAATAATTTTATCTGCCAAATCGTCAGGCACTTCGACTTTGAATGCTTGCTCAATTTTCTTATCCAGTTCTTGTAGGCTTTCGGCATATTTTTTATTTTGCGGATTAGTACCAAGTTCAGCCAAAATATCATCACTCTTATCATTCGGATCAGAGAGTAAACGACGTCTAAATTCTAAATCATCCATGGTTGGCCCCCTGAAATGGTGAAGTTGCATCAAGTTGCTCTTTGATTTGATTACGAGCACGGAATAAACGAGTCATCACGGTGTTCTTATTGAGGTCAAGGATTTGGCTAATTTCATCACCGGTGAATCCTCCAATCACTTGCAAGAATAATGGCTCTCGATATTCAACATCTAAATTCATGATCTGCTTTTGTAACCATTTTTGCTGATGATGCTCACTATCATCGGTTTTACCACTATTACCTGGTTCATCAATATCAACCAAATTGAATTGTTTACGTTCAAATCGTCGGGCATTTTCACGCCGTAAAATAGTGATTAACCATGGCTTTGCCGCTTTCTCATCTTTTAGGCTGTCGATGGCTTTCCAAGCACGAAGACAAGTTTCTTGCACCAAATCTTCGGCAATATGTTGATCTTTACATAACCAATATGCATAACGATATAAATCGCGATGGTATGCCCTCACTAGGGACTCATAACGTTTTTGTTTATTCATATCTTTATTGACCGTGCTATGGTCGGTTTTCTTTCCAAATATTTTAGAAATGGCCATCTAAATCCTTAAAATTGCCTCTAATATAATTAGTGTGTTTGTTTTTACTGTAGAAAGGAAGAGGGAAAGATGAAAATTGCTAACTATTTGTAGTGCTTGTGGTCAAGTGATGTTGTTTTACTGTTAATTCTGCATTTGATTGTTTATGTCACAAGTTTTTATTTGTACTTTAGTAAACTGGTCTCTTTAGTTGGATGTTTAAAAAGCTTTGTATACAATAAGAGGTCTGACCACATGATTTTTCTTTACGGTTAAGCAATTCATTTCGTAAAGACATGGACATTAAAAAGGAAAGAATATGACTCATCAGGAAGTAAAAACTCGCAATGGTGACCGAATCGCTATTGTTTCCGGTCTTCGAACCCCATTTGCTCGTCAAGGCACTGCTTTCAAAGAAGTCCCCGCGGTAGATCTTGGTAAAATGGTGGTGAGTGAATTACTTGCTCGTACTCAAATTGACCCTAAACTGGTCGATCAAGTGGTATTTGGTCAAGTCGTTCAAATGCCGGCTGCGCCAAATATCGCTCGAGAAATTGTGCTTGGCACTGGCATGAACGTCTCAACGGATGCTTACAGTGTTACGCGTGCTTGTGCGACTAGTTTTCAATCTGCAATTAATGTCGCGGAAAGTATTATGGCAGGCAATATTGAAATTGGGATTGCTGGTGGAGCAGATTCGTCTTCCGTTCTTCCGATTGGTGTGTCTAAATCACTTGCTCAAGGATTATTAGAAATCAGCAAAGCCAAAACACTACCTCAGAAATTATCGATTTTACGTAAATTATCTTTCAAAGATCTCATGCCAGTTCCACCTGCCGTTGCCGAGTATTCGACTGGATTATCCATGGGACAAACGGCCGAGCAAATGGCTAAGTCTTACCAAATTGCCCGAGAAGATCAAGACGCGTTAGCGCACCGTTCTCATACTCTAGCTACGCAAGCGTGGGAAGATGGTTTCATTCAAGATGAAGTAATGACGGCTTATCCTGAACCTTATAAAGAGTGGATTCATCAGGATAACAATATTCGGAAAAATTCACAGGTTGAGCAATATGCCAAACTTCGCCCAGCCTTTGACCGTAATTTTGGTAGTGTGACCGCCGCAACCAGTACACCGTTAACCGATGGTGCTGCGGCAGTATTGATGATGAGCGAAAGTAAAGCGAAAGAACTCGGCTTAGAAGTGCTTGGTTATATTCGGTCTTATGCTTTCTCAGCGATTCAAGTAGAAGAAGACATGTTAATGGGGCCATCTTATGCCACCCCAATTGCGCTTGATAGAGCGGGGATCGAGCTCGATGATCTTGACTTGATCGAGATGCATGAAGCCTTCGCAGCTCAAACCCTTGCCAATGTGAAAATGTTTGCTTCAGAAACCTTCGCCAAAGAAAAGCTTGGTCGAGATAAAGCAATCGGCGTGATTGATATGGAGAAGTTTAATGTGCTAGGCGGTTCATTAGCTTATGGTCACCCATTTGCTGCGACTGGCGCTCGCTTAATGACTCAAACCTTACGTGAGTTAAAACGTCGTGGCGGAGGGCTTGCATTAACTACCGCATGTGCGGCCGGCGGATTAGGGGCAGCTGTCATTCTAGAAGTTGATAAATTAGAAGTAGATAAAGATGAAGCACAAATGGAAGGAGCGGAATAATGACAATGGATAATCAACTTTCAGCAGAGCATGCTTCGACCAATAATGCGTTTACCTTAACCGTGGATGATAACCAAGTCGCTTGGCTTTCGGTGGATGTACCGAATGAAAAAATGAATACGTTGCAGGCAGAATTTGCTGAACAAATGCAGGCGATTTTTGATCAATTAGAGCAAAAGAAATCAGATATTAAGGGCATGATTATTCACTCCTTAAAACCGGATAACTTTATTGCTGGTGCCGATGTTCGCATGTTGGATGCTTGTCAATCTGCGCAAGAAGCAGAAAGCTTAGCCACTCAAGGCCAAGAGATGTTTAATCGTCTTTCATCACTACCTTTTACCGTTGTGGCGGCGATTCATGGTCCTTGTTTAGGGGGCGGTTTAGAGTTAGCACTTGCTTGTGACTACCGTGTTTGTAGTGATAGTGATGCAACGCGTTTAGGTTTACCTGAAGTTCAATTAGGTTTGTTACCGGGATCGGGCGGTACTCAACGTTTACCTCGTCTTGTGGGTTTGCTTGATAGCCTAGATATGATTTTAACTGGCAAGCAACTGCGTGCGAAGAAAGCATTAAAATTAGGCTTAGTGGACGCTTGTGTACCGCAATCTATCTTGTTGCAAGCTGCTCAACAGTTTATTAGTAAATCAAAGCGTAAAGCTAAGAAAGATATCAAAGAATCATTAATGGCCAATACGGGGTTTGGTCGTAAAGTGATTTTTGAACAAGCCGCGAAAAAAGCCAATCAAAAGAGCCGTGGCAACTACCCGGCGATTAAGGCTATTTTACAAGTGATTCAATATGGTCTTGAGAAAGGCATTAAAGAAGGACTCGCTAAAGAAGCTCAAGAGTTTGGTCAGTTGGTCATGACTTCTGAATCTCGTGCTTTACGTTCGATTTTCTTTGCTACTACTGAAATGAAAAAAGACTTTGGTAGTTCTGCACAACCTAAAAATATTCAAGGTGTTGGCGTTCTTGGCGGTGGCTTGATGGGCGCAGGCATTGGTTATGTTTCGGCTACTAAAGCAAATGTGCCAGTACGCTTTAAAGATGTATCGAATGATAGCGTATTACATGCTATGAACTACAGCTATAATCTGTTAACCAAGTTGCTTAAACGTCGCGTCATTAGCAAAACCCAGCTACAAAAGAAGATGCAGTCAATTTCTGGTGGTACGGACTTTACCGGTTTTAGCCAAAAAGATATGGTTATTGAGGCGGTGTTTGAAGATTTATCACTAAAACAAAGCATGGTGCGTGATATTGAAGCACAGGCTAAAAAAGGTGTTATCTTTGCTACCAATACCTCATCATTACCCATTAGTAACATTGCTCAGGGTGCGGTAAAACCTGAGAATGTGATTGGTCTGCATTACTTTAGTCCAGTAGATAAAATGCCATTAGTAGAAGTGATCCCCCATCAAGGTACCTCTGAGGAAGTGATTGCCACCACAGTGAAATTTGCTCGTAAGCAAGGTAAAACGCCGATAGTGGTTAAAGATAAAGCGGGTTTCTATGTGAACCGTATTTTGGCACCTTATATGAATGAAGCGGCAAAAATTCTTCTGTCTGGTGAGCCGATTGAACATATTGACGAGTCATTACTCAACTTTGGTTTCCCGGTTGGGCCAACTGCGCTGCTAGATGAAGTTGGCGTTGATATTGGGGCTAAAATCACGCCAATTCTCGTTGAAGAACTAGGCGAGCGTTTTAAAGCGCCAGATGTGTTTGATACCTTGCTAAAAGATGGCCGTAAAGGGCGTAAGAGCGGCAAAGGTTTCTACACTTATAAAGGTAAGAAGAAAGAAGTCGATAAATCGGTTTATCGCTTACTCAACCTGACGCCTGAGTCGATTCTTAATGAAGAAGTGGTCGCGATGCGCTGTGTGCTTCTAATGATCAATGAAGCGGTTCGAGCATTAGATGATGGCATTATTGCTAGCCCGAGAGATGGGGATATTGGTGCCATTTTTGGTATTGGTTTCCCACCATTCTTAGGTGGCCCGTTCCGTTATATTGATCAAATCGGTGCAGTGAAATTAGTCGATATCATGAACGAGTATGCTGAGAAATACGGCAGTCGTTTTGCTCCGTGTGATGGATTGTTAACTCGCGCTGGAACTGGAGATAAGTTCTACCCATAAGCCTATATTTGAACGGTGATAATAAACAAAAAGCTTTGCATGTTGAGTGCAAAGCTTTTTTACTATTTCGTGGCTCGTGGCTCGTGGCTCGTGGCTCGTGGCTCGTGGCTTAACCTAGATCGACATCTTTTGGTCGCAATTGAAACTCATCGATAGAACCAATTTCTAAGCCCGCCTCTAAATCGGGTGCATCAGCATGTTCGGTGCCTTTTGAATGCATGATTAAGCGGTTGGCGGTTCTTGGTTTTAAAGTATTGACGACAAAGCGGATCATTTCACTTCGGTCTAATTTCAAGATTTCTTCAACTACCGTTTCTCGGTTATTAAATTCATAATCTTTGTTACCTATCGCTACCCATAAACGTTGGCCTCGTGCACGTAGATTACTGTCTGGCGACATGATTTGATTGAGTAAACCTTGTTTACTGTTTTGCCATTGTTGTTCGTTTAACTCTAATAACACCATATAAAAAGCATTTAAGAATTCATCGACTGAGGTGACTAACTCACTCGGTGCAGCATTGGGTGACTGTACATACAGAGCCAAACCGGGATGACGATTGAGTGGCATATTACCTGTGCCCACCATATAACCGAGCTGTTGCTTAGTGCGAATTTCATGGAAGAATCCGGCAGACATTAAATGGTTGGCGAGCGTATAAAGCGCAACATTTTCAGGCGAGATTTCTGGTGATTGGTAATACACCACCAAAGCTGAATCTGCTTGATCACAATGAATTTCTCGTTGGAAGGTTCCGCTATCACCTAACATCACTAATGGTCGCAGAGACTCCTCGTATTGTTGATCTTTCATATGCAAGGCTGACTTCAAGCTGGTGGCCAAATTTGTTGCCGCTTGCCTTGTCCAATCGCCATAGACAAACATTTCAATATGCAACTCAGCCAACATCGCACTGACAAAAGAAGGCAGTTCATCGACTTCAATTGATTCCAATGCTTCAATCAGTACTGGATAGGGTGGATTGTTTGGTTGCAAAATGCCGGTCATCGCATTAAATAGCTGAGAAACAGGGCGATCTTTCGCGGTATTTTTCCAGTTACGCAGCATTTGTCGTTTAATCGAATCAAAACGTGATTGGCTAAATTCGCGTGAGGCAAAGCGCTCAATAATCACATCCAGTAATTGATCTTGCTTTTGTGTAAAGCCAGACAGCATCAATGTCACGCCGCCTTGGTGGGCATAGAGATTGTAACCCATACCCGCAATTTCAGCTTGGTAGGTTTCTTTCGCCAGCGAGTCGAGGAACATCTCAACACACAAGCGAGTTTTGACTATGGTTCGTGCTGTTGAAACCGCATGTGGACTATCAATGGCGATAAAAGCTAGCCCTTTTGGTACGCGAAATTCTGGCTCTTGTAGATGCCATAAACGAAAGCCTGGTTTATCTTCAATAAGCTCTGGTAGGGCTGATTCACTTTCTAGTGGTGCAGGGTCAAGCTCATAACAAATGTAGGGATTGGGCTCAGGAAGTTTAAGCTCACCGGTGATCTCAGGTTGTGTCCAAGCATTAAGCTCATGTTGAGCAATCGAGCGAATCGAATAAGGCGTGTTGTACCATTTCGCTTGGCGGTCGTATTGCAAACCCTTTGCGATCAACATAACGCGCATATTGTACGGGGTAAAATGACGTAATAGTTGGCGTAGATGATCTTCATCGTAATGGCTCATCATGTAGTCGCCATAGATCACATCATCAGGTTGGTAGTTTTGTAAATTGATGACCAGGTGACTGGCAATATCAATAGGGCGCGATGCTTCTTGGAAACGGAAGGCCGATTCTAGTACCGCTTGTTTTTCACTATAGCGCCATTCAGCAAGTCCTTGTTGGCGAATTAACTCAATAAATTCAAAGAGACGTTGAATAATATATTCAATTTCAGTTAACCCTTGTTTGGTGAGGCTACAACTGATCGAAAACTCTCGAAAATTACTGCCACTAATACCACCACCGGCAGTTAGCGAGGTAATCAGTTCTGTAGTTTTAAGGTGTTGAAGTAGGCTACCTTCGCTTTCATCTCCAAGTAGATGGGCAAAGTACGATAAAGGCTTAGATTGGTAGAACTTGTCCATACTTGGAAAGTTAAACGTCATCATTAATTTACGAGAGTCTTTTTCTGGCTCGACACAAACAAACTTAGCCGCATCCTGCTCACGAACCAGTGGGATATTTATGTTTTTGCCTGCGCGTTGGTTGTTAATGATAGGAGCAAAGTAGTTGTGAGCCGCTTCTTCTAATTGATCGAGAGAATGAGGGCCAACTAAAGTGACGGTCATTAGGTCTGCCGAGTATTGCTGGCGGTAAAAGTCGATAATTTCATCACGAATGGAGGTCGTTGGTTCACCGTTCTCATCAAATAAATCACTCAGTGTTTCGACATTACCGACCGAAAACTTAGCGAATGGATGTTCAGGGTTTACCACTTCTTTATGCACTTGGTATAAGCGTCTCATGTCGTCTTTAAGTTTTAAGCGAAACTCGGATTCGACGGCTTGACGTTCTTTTTCTAAGGCTTCTTGATTGAAAAGAGGGGCGATAAAAAACTGACTGAAGCGATCGAGTGCTTCTGGGTAGGCTTCGGGAACCACATCAAAAAAGAAACAAGTGTGTTCAGTGCCTGTCCATGCGTTATTTTTGCCACCGTTTTGATTGATAAAGGATTGAAACTCACCAATGGCGGGGTACTTTTCTGTCCCTAGAAACAGCATGTGTTCTAAATAATGGGCTAAACCTTCACGATGGTAAGGATCATCGAAGTGGCCAACATTAACGGCGAGAGCAGTTGCGGATTTTTGCGAATGCTCATCATGGACGAGCAAGACGCGCAATTGGTTGTTGAGTGTAATATGACGATATTGTTTTTGATCGTTTGGACTGATGTGCACGATACACTCCTTGAGATGAGCCGTTTAGAGCACTAATAACGATGAGCCGCTAGAAGACTTAGTGCGTGAAACTGCAACTTTGATAGATGATTTTGAGTATAGAAAATTTAATAACGCTATTAAGCTCTTAATTCTAATATCAAGTATGACGCCTAGCCGTTTGGCTGCAAACGATTTATGCGAGTTATTAAGATGAAATCAAATAATAGTCTCGATTATTGTGGTCAAGTGACCATTTCTACAATTTTTTCGTCTTAACATTACGATTTTAGATAACATCTACTTTGGAGTTGTTATACTAAAGTCTACCTAGTTCGATCAATATTTAAGCTGTTATGTAGGATTGAGTATGCAAATTTTTATTATGCGCCACGGTGATGCGGAAACTTTTGCGGCATCGGATGCTGAGCGTCCATTGAGTTCAATGGGGCGAGATGGCTCTTATCAAATGGCGCAGTATTGCAAGGAGCAGGGTCATGATGAATTTGATCTGGTGTTAGTTAGCCCATATTTACGCGCTCAACAAACATGGCAAACCATTGAACCTTTATTGAAAGTTGAAAAGGTAGAAGATTGTGCGGATATTACGCCGTATGGGGATTCTGAATCCGTTGTAGAGTATGTGTGTGCTTTAGCGGAAACGCAATTCTTGCAAAATATCTTGTTGGTTTCTCACTTACCTCTAGTCGGGTATTTAACTGCAGATTTTGTCACTGATATTCCACCCCCAATGTTCCCTACTTCGGGTATGGCTTGTATTGATTTTGATGTCGATACACGTAAAGGGAAGTTATTATGGCAAGCTCAGCCATAGTTGTAGTGAATGAATAGTTGTTGTAGTGAATTTACAACTTTAATCAAGGAGTCCAACGCGTCTCCTTTGTTATTTCTCCGGAATACTGAGTAATACTAATAACGCCCCATTGCCGCCAAACTCTAATGGTGCTTGATGATAAGCCATTACATCAGGATGTTGCGCCAACCATAGTGGGACTTTTTGTTTTAAGATGTGCTTGCCAATACCATGCATTACACTGGCACAGTCAATTCCTTCTTTCACACAGTGGGCGATCATCGCACCAAGCTCACGTTTGGCTTCCATTTGCGTCATGCCGTGTAAATCTAAAAACACATCAGGCATATACACACCACGGCGTAAGCGTTTCAACTCATATTTTGACACATCATCACGAGCGTAACGAGTGGGGCCATCTTCATTTAATAGCGGTACGAACTCGTCAGAAAAATAAAACTCATTATCTTTTGCTTCACGGAATGTTCGGCGAATTTCTTTTTGTTGTAAGTTATTTTTCGGTTGTTGGATTATGGTATCCTGTGACAACTTTTTTACGCCCTTCATTTCTTGTTGAAATAGCGCAAAATCGTCATCAATGTTGGTGTCTTTTTCGCTCATGACAGATCCTTTACAATAAGGGCGCTATTGTAACTTAGCTAAGATGTGAACGTCTAAAATATTTAGAATCGCAATCAAGCAACTTGGTTAAAATCCATGCGGAGGCACTCTTGGATAAAATTTTTATAGATGAAGCGGTATCAGAACTACATACCCTTCAAGACATGATTCGTTGGACAGTGAGCCGATTCAATGCGGCAGGACTGTTTTATGGTCATGGCACAGATAACTCTTGGGATGAGGCTGTGCAATTAATTCTTCCAACGTTATATTTGCCAATTGATGTTCCGCCGCATGTCCTGAACTCTCGTTTAATTACCAGCGAGCGTATGCGTATTGTTGAGCGTGTTATTCAGCGTATTAATGAACGCACACCAACCGCATACTTAACCAACAAAGCATGGTTTTGTGGTCTTGAGTTTTATGTGGATGAGCGCGTACTTGTGCCACGTTCGCCAATCGGTGAGCTTATTCAGCAGCAGTTCCAACCTTGGTTAACAGAAGAGCCAACGCGCATTATGGATCTGTGTACAGGTAGTGGTTGTATTGCGATTGCTTGTGCTTATGCTTTTGAAGATGCGGAAGTGGATGCGGTTGATATTTCACTTGATGCGTTAGAAGTGGCCGAGCAAAATATTCACGACCATGGCTTAGAGCAGCAAGTGTACCCACTGCGTTCGGATCTCTTTAATGATATTCCGCAAGACAAATACAACATCATCGTGACCAATCCGCCGTATGTTGACCAAGAAGATATGGACAGCCTACCGGAAGAATTTAAGCATGAGCCTGAATTAGGCTTAGCAGCAGGTAGCGATGGTTTGAAACTGATGCGCCGTATTTTAGCCGATGCCCCAGACTACCTAACCGACAATGGTATTTTAATTTGTGAAGTGGGTAATTCAATGGTGCATGTGATTGAGCAATATCCACAAGTTCCGTTTACTTGGTTAGAGTTTGAAAATGGCGGTCATGGAGTATTTCTATTAACTCGTGAGCAGCTAGTTGAACATGCTAGTGAGTTTTCGATTTATAAAAAGTAGGCTTGATTAGCGATAAATGAACGTTGTAATGCCAACCTTTTTTTCTGGGGTTGGCATTTTTATTGGGTGATTTCTGGAGAATGTGACGATTATTTTTAAAAATAGGGTTTACAAGTTTAAGGCTTGACGACACTATCTAAAGATATAGCAAATAAATGCAAAAGATTGATTAAGAGGAATTCATGGCAGGGAATAGTATTGGTCAGCACTTTCGAGTGACTACATTTGGTGAAAGCCACGGTAAAGCCTTAGGTTGTATTGTTGACGGTTGTCCTCCGGGATTACAAATTTCAGAAGAAGATTTACAAAAAGATCTCGATCGTCGTCGCCCAGGCACTTCACGTTATACCACTGCTCGTCGCGAACCTGATGAAGTGGAAATCCTTTCAGGCGTGTTTGAAGGACAAACCACCGGAACTTCTATCGGCTTGATGATTAAAAACACCGATCAGCGTTCTAAAGATTATTCTGAAATTATGGATAAATTTCGTCCCGGTCACGCTGACTATACCTACCATCAAAAATATGGCGTACGTGATTATCGTGGCGGCGGTCGTTCTTCTGCTCGTGAAACGGCGATGCGTGTTGCGGCAGGCGGTATTGCTAAAAAATATTTAAAGCAAGAGTTTGGTATTGAAGTTCGTGCTTATTTATTACAAATGGGTGATGTGACGATCGATAAAGTCGATTGGGATGAAATTGAAAATAACCCATTCTTCTGCCCAGATGTTGATAAAGTTGATGCGCTTGATGAATTAATCCGTGACTTGAAAAAGCAGGGTGATTCTATTGGGGCGAAACTTTCTGTCGTCGCAACCAATGTACCAGTAGGCCTAGGCGAGCCGATTTTTGACCGTTTAGATGCCGATATTGCACATGCTTTAATGGGTATTAATGCGGTTAAAGGCGTTGAGATTGGCGATGGCTTTGCAGTTGCCAACCAAAAAGGCAGTCAACACCGTGATGAAATGACGCCACAAGGTTTTAAATCGAACCATGCTGGTGGCATATTAGGTGGTATTTCTTCTGGGCAAGATATCGTTGCGAACATTGCATTGAAGCCAACCTCAAGCATTACCGTACCGGGTGAAACCATTAATCGTCAAGGTGAATCGACTTCATTGATTACTAAAGGTCGTCACGACCCATGTGTTGGTATTCGTGCCGTCCCTATTGCTGAAGCTATGCTAGCGATTGTGTTGATGGATCATCTTTTAAGACATCGTGGTCAAAATCACGGAGTGGCCACAGAGACTCCGATTATTTAATCGGGCTAATTTTCTAAACTAATCCCTAGCGCCTCGAAATGTATATTTTTCGGGGCGTTTTTGTATGAAAAAGAAAACTGATCGATTCCCTATGATTACCTTTATTAAAGCCACTCTTGCCGCGATACTGGACGATGGTATGAGTCAAGATGTTAGTGAGTCACTTTATATTGCTTCTTCTTTTTCTGCTTTAATCGTTACACAAGGTGGCGTTATTAGGGCTTGGATAGAAGCCGATTACTTCCTTCTTTATATTTAATTATGATGGTTTAAACCTTTTAAATAGTATGTATTAAGGTGTTTATTGCTCGATAAATGTTAGTGATGTCTCATTTAATAATGAACACAATGTAACTAGTTTAAAATTAGTGAATATTTCAAATTTGAAGCTATAACTTATGTATGAGCAAGCTCTATACTTAGAACGATAAGGGGCTTATATGATAATGGATTATGTGAAACATTCAGTTCTTTCGCAATGCTGTCTTTTTGTTGGTGCGAAAAGTGAGAATATATTGTTATTAAGCAATAATACGAATTTAGAACATTTTGAAAAAGATACAGAAGTTGTTAGGCAAGGTAATAAAAATCGCGATATTGGTATTTTAGTTGATGGTGAATTAGAAGTTACTTATCGAACCCATCAAGATCAAGCTATTCCAATAGCAAAAATAAAACCACTTGAATGGTTTGGTGAAAGTGGTTTTTCGACAAATAATAGTTTGGTATCAGCAAAGACAACAGAAAATTCAAGTGTTATCTTTATTCCAAAGTCAGTATTGTTTGACGCAATGGCTACAGATGGAGTCATCATGAATAATGTCATGATGTGTTTGTCCGATAGGGTTTTTGCAATTAGTCGTTTTGCATTAAGTCATATTGATAACAACACATTATCAAAAATAGGAAAGCAGATTTTAAATCAAATAGAGATGTTTTCTTCATACAAATCTTCTCCGGAGTGCATCGAACTTAGACTAACAAAAGCTCATCTTGCAGCCTTAATTGGTCAAACTCGTCAGTCCATCATTCCTTATCTAAATAAATACACTGAATTGGACTTGCTGTCCTTTGGTTATGGAACAATAAAGATAAATAATATTAACCGGTTAAGGGCTTATGTTGGTGAGATTTGTTAGATAGGGTAATTTTCTAAAACCTTAGATTGAAATGTATGTTTATTTACATTTTATCTGTTTTCTATATTTTTATTGTTAGATTTTTTACTTTTTATCTTTGTTTTTTATATCTATCTATTTTTATTTTTGGGGATTTTTTATTTGTGGTTGATAATCTAGTTATCAGATTTTTATTATTCATGTAAATATACACACGGAGTGGTGAATATATGCTTAGAAAGTTAGCTTATATAAGTGGAGTTTCGGTGTTGTTAGGATTGCCTTTTTACACTGTGTCAGCAGAATCTAATAAGTCTGTTGGCGTGAAGTTAGATTATAACTTTGCTCATTCTAGTTGTGAAAGTGACAACTTAGATTGTGATGATCAGTCGTTAGGTGGTGGGATTTATTTCCGACACAATATTTATCAACCTTATTTTTATCAAATTGGTTTTGAATATTTAGGCCAATATGAAGCCATCTATCCTGCATTATCCAATCCGAGTGTAGGCGCGAAATATAAAGGCAATGTATTTGCTATTGGAGTATCAGCAGGGCGTATTTTTTCACTAACGGAAAACCAAAATATCGTTGCTCAAATAGGGGCAATGCCTTGGTATATCGATGTTGAAGGGGATGAACTTGGAAGTAAAGTTGATAATGATAATAAAGGGATTTCGCCTTTTGCTTCATTGGCCTACCAATACAATATGTCAAAAAGTAGTTATTTAGAGCTGGGTTACCAGTATGTGTATGGTGTTGGAGCCGATTCAACGGGTGGCGCGGATATTAATCAAGTATTTCTTGGGTTAGGGTATCGTTTTGGCGCGTCGGAACCTGAAACCATCGTTCAGACGGTAACCGAAACCAAGTATGTCACCGTGACAGAAAACAGTATGACGCTGAATCTAGGAGAAAATAATTCTACTGTGCTGTTTGGTTTTGATTCTTCAACACTTAATCCTGATATGTATTCTTTACTTACTCCAATGGAAAATCGTTTGAATGATAACCCTGAAGCTTTGTTAACTATTGAAAGCCATACTGATAGCGTAGGTTCTGATGCTTATAATCAAAAATTATCACAACGACGTGGTGATGCATTAAAAGATTATTTTACCAATAAAGGTATTTCCGCTGATCGAATTACAGTGAGCGCTTATGGCGAGACAAGGCCTCTTGTACCCAACACGTCGGCTGAGAATCGTGCGACAAACCGACGTGTAGTGCTATTTTCGCCGTCTTTTGAAAAACAAGATGTGGTGAATAAAAATACACAAAGTAGTGAGTCTTCTGTTCAAGGAGCTGAAAAATGATAAATTTAAAAAAATACATGAGCGCCTTATTTTCTCTTTTTTTCCTTTTAGTTTTAGCTGCATGTGGTAATGAAAGTAGTGGTTTACCATCTCAGGGGGGTGATGGTGAGCCGGTGGGCGATAGCGATGATGGCAGTATCGTGAGCCTAATGATTATGCCTGAAAACCCAAGTGTTGCAGCTGGTGAAGAGTTGCAACTAAGCGTTAAGGCGACTCAATCTGATGGTGAAGTTATTGACATTGATGCTTCTGAGGTCAGTTGGTTTTCAAGTGATCAGTCGATTGTTACCGTTAATAAAGATGGCGTGATGAAAGGTATAAAAGAAGGTACTGCTAAAGTGACCGCCGTTTATCAAGGCCAAGAAACAATTGTGACGGTCACCATTTCTCCGCCTACGCCCATAGGGTTGCAGGTATTGCCACAAGTGACTAGCGTAGCTAGTGGAGTGGTGATTAATTTTGTTGCTCAAGGGTTGTATTCTGATGGGAGTAACAAAAATGTTTCGCAACAAGCGACTTGGTCTAGTTCAAATGAATCGGCTGCTACAGTCAACTTAGGTGAAGTGATCACGATTGCACCAGCTGACGTTCAAATCAGTGCAGAGTGGGAAGGGTTTTCTGGCAGTGCAGATCTAGAGGTAACAAATGCCACACTTTCATCATTGAATATTAGTCCTGCTAGTTTAAATTTAGCTAATGGTACCAGTGATAAATTAACCGCTACCGCTGTATTTAGTGATGGTTCTAGTGTGGATGTTTCTGAGCAAACTACTTGGACAACTAACCCAGCAACTGGTATTGCCGACGTCGATTCGACGGGTTTGGTCACTGGGACTGGAGTGGGAAGTGCTGTCATTACAGGCGATTATAACGCAACAACAAGCACTGCTAATGTGAATGTTACCAACGCAACTGTATCGAATATTAGTATTTCTCCTGCTACGGTGAGCTTAGCCAATGGGTTGACTCAACAATTTACGGCAACCGCAAACTTTTCGGATGGGACGACACAAAATGTCACGAGCAGCGTAACTTGGTCAAGCTCTGCTCCTAATGTTGCCTCTATTGATGCTTTAGGTTTAGCTTCTGCTGCTATGACAGGAAGCACGGTTATTACTGCCGAATATGGTGCCCAAACCTCGACGTCTAACTTAACGGTAACTGATGCGACTATTTTATCTTTAGTCGTTGAGCCTGACTCACTTACTATCGCCAAAGGTGGTAAAGCGGCTATCACGGTTACAGCGAATTATTCGAACGGTTCTAGCCAAAATGTTACCTCTCTAGCAACAATTACAAGCGATGCCCCTGCAGTGACATCCATTAATGCTGATAATTCAATACAAGCGGTTGGTGTTGGCAGTGCGAATGTTACTGCGACATTCAATAGTAGCGACTCTGATCCTATTCCGGTCACGGTGACTGATGCGACGGTGAGCACATTAACAATTACTCCCGATCCGCTATCTTTAGCAAAAGGGACTCAGCAGCAATTAACGGCAACAGCGGAGTTCAGCGATGCTAGCTCACGTGATGTAACGAGTGAGGTCAGTTGGAGTACCGCGGATTCTGCCTTGGTGTCGGTCAGTTCATCAGGCTTAGCCAAAGGCGAAGGTGTTACCGCAGGAACTGATGTTACGGCAAGTTTCGGAGGACAAAGTGATAACCTTAATGTTGTTATTACCAGTGCAACTGTTGCTTCATTGGCAGTAACACCGAATCCATTAAGTCTTGCTAAAGGGGACACAGAACCACTTATAGCAACGGCAACGTTATCTGACAGCAGTACTCAAGATGTCACCAGCCAAGTGTCTTGGGCTTCGGATGATCCTAATATTGTGAGGGTTAATTCCAATGATGAAGCAGAGGGGGTAGAGCAGGGATCGGCAATATTAACAGCCACTTATTCCGATCCGGTAGCTGCAGTTAATGTGGCATCACCAAATGTTAACGTGACCGTAGGTGCTGCACGGGCTGATAGACTGCGTCTTCAAGCCGTTGATAATTCATTAAATATTCTAGGGTTGATTCGCTTGACTCTAACCCAAGGTGATGAGCTATTTAGAATACAATCAACCGCGTATTTTTCCGATGGTTCACAGCAAGTATTGGATCCGAATGAAGTGACCTTTAGTTCAAGCAATAATGAGCTAATCGATATTGATGCGAATGTAATTAGTCTTGCGAATGCAGATGTGATTGGCTCTGCGGTGATCACGGGTACTTACCAATCATTGGTGAGTGAAAATGAAATTAATGCGGATTGCTTAACTAAAGTGACGATATTGGGATTAATCGGTCTAGGCCTTGCGTGTGACATTGATGACACTCAACCTAACCCTGATTATGTAGCGCCATAGTTGATAACCTAATTTCTTTCAATCGAAAATCAAAGCCAGTAGGGGGAAATTCATACCTGCTGGCTTTTTGTTTATTCAAAATATTTTATGGGTGAGAGGTTCTGATTAGTGAACCGAACCTTCAACCTCGAGTTGGAATACAGGTAGGCGCCAATTGAAGCGAACCGAAGCCATTCGTAGTAAATAGCCTGAAACGAGGCTCACAATAATCGCTAGGTTTTCATCCACAGCATAATGTTGTAGTAATAAATACAACCCAGCAACAATCAGAGAAACAGAAGCATATAACTCTTGGTGTAATACCAATGGTACTTGTCGACAAATTAAATCACGTAGTAGTCCACCAAAGATACCAGTAACAATGGCGGCCACGATGCAAATACCAAAATGCAGCCCCATATTAAGGCCGACCTGGCAACCAATAATGCTAAATGCAGCAAGCCCTAGTGCATCTAAACGGATGAACACGCCTTTAAACTTGACCACCCATTTAGCCAACCAGGTGGTTAAGATCCCTGCCAAGCAAGTGATCAGCAAATATTCTGGATGCTTAACCCAAGTTAAAGGGTAGTGACCTAATAAAATGTCACGTACGGTACCACCGCCGATTGCCGTGGCACTTGCCACTAACATCACGCCAAACCAATCCATGTTTTTACGACCTGCACTTAATGCGCCTGTCATGGCTTCTGCTGTAATACCAATAATAAAAATAATGCTTAATAACATGGCATTCTCATTGTTGTTAGGTTTGAAGTAAGGCCGTGATTGTATGCGCTCTATGACAGACTGACGAATGAGAATTATCGTGATTTTTGGGGCTAATTGATTAGAAAAAATAATGGTTTTACAATTTTGTTATCGCCTATAGATAGCTGCGTAACATTTGAGTCGTTAAGTTAGGTAGCGAGGCTTTACCTTATAGGAAAAAGTAAGGACAATAGATGGTGTGTTTTATTTTATGTTGTCATAATTTCCAATGAGCGCTAATAACCATCAGAATAAACATCGTCATACTCCAGAAGCGATTATTTCTATCTTTAATCAGACTTTTTACCCTTCTTATAACACCAAGTTGATTCGTGGAGATGATGAGCCTATTTACCTGCCGGCAGATGAAACAATAGATTACCACCGCATTATTTTTGCTCATGGCTTTTTTGCTTCAGCCATGCATGAAATTCATGCATCTCTTTAAAGGTTGACATACTAAGAAACTCATACTAGGAATAATGTACATCCTAAGGAGATTCTATAGGTGAAAAACACCCTCAATGATCTGTTTAAATCAACAGCGAGAGTTATCCATTTAGGTCACTTTTATAAGGGGTGGCTGATGTGGGAGGCTGGGGAAGAGATTGACGAATATGAATATCGCTTTTCCCAGATAGAAAGCAGTGGTTATTTTCCAAAGATGCCTGTCATCCTTCAATCAAACGGTCTACCTTGGGATATTGGCAACGCCTATTTATTAGGCCAACTAGAAAAGCCAAATCTCTCAAATATGAGAACACTCACCGCTCGAGCAATTCACTTGAAGTACTACTTACAGTACTTAGAGGATACTGGTCAGCATTTTCTCGATCTTCCCAAGCTTTACTATGAGCGTGCACCCCAAAAGTTCAGGTTGTTCATGATTCAAGCTTTGAACAACCATGATTTTAGTGCTGAAAGCATTAATAATGTACTTTCTACGGTTGCCCATTTCTATAAAAACATCCGCTATGAATCGTTAGTGACAGAAGCTAGTTTAGATAATCAGCCATTCACAAAGATAAGAAAGTCGATTATGGCTACTAACCGAGTTGGTTTAGTTCGAAGCACTCAGGTCATTACGAATGACCTTAGAATTAAGAGCAGCAGGAATCACAATTCTCCGATAGGGAAGCTAAGAGATGGAGGAAGATTGCGTCCTCTAACCGGAGAGGAACAACAGATCATGTTCGATAGCTTTAGAAAAAATTACGCATCGGTAGAGCTTGAGTTAATGATTCGAGTAGCACTTGAAACAGGAGCAAGACAACAAACTGTATGCACATTAAGTATCGGCTGTATTAAGAAAGCTTATAGTGAATTAGTAACAACCCCATCAATGTCTTATGTTGTTATAAATGGAGGTCAACGCTACAAAGCTGATACTAAAGGAAGCAGATTAAATCGGCTGATTTTTAGACGTGAGCTAATTTATGATTTGATGGCTTATATTGACTGTGAGCGTGCCGAAGACCGAAGGCGCAATGACAATAGTTTTTATGGTGATACAGATGACAACTATGTATTTTTAACCCGAGGGGGCAATCCTTACTATACAGCTCAAAGAGAACTCCTAGCTCGCCAAGACCCTAAAGCTTCCTGGAATATTAAAGCATCTATGATGGTGCCCAAGAATGGTCAATCTCTTAGGAATGAACTGAAAAGGTTTATTTGTCGAATCCAAAAAGCTGAACCAAACTTTAAAGTGTTCACTTTTCACGACCTCAGGGCGACTATGGGCATGAATATCGTGAGGCATATGAGAGCAAAAGGTTATTCTGATTCAAAGATTTTCGATCATGTTAGGCAGCGTTTGAATCACAGTAATTTTAAAACGACAGAAGGTTATCTAAACTTTGACTCTGAACTTTCCGAGTTTAATGACATACAAGAAGCATTTGGCGAGATGATGTGTGGAGATGACTATGAATGACTCTATCGACTGCCGTCCCTTAATTGAAGTTAACCCTAATTACTTGCCCAAAGTGTATTCTCCTCAGGCAGTGGTGGTTAAAGGGGTCAGATCAGATGGTATACACTTTAAAGTTGATATTGGCAGAGTGTGTTATCTAGATCGTGAAATGGACTCAGCACACCACCTGAGTGGTAAACACTATATCCCCAGCTCAGTGAATAGAAATTCTTTATCATCAGTAAGAGTTGAGTGGCTTCGAAACTATTTGTATACAGCATTTCACAGAGGGTGGCGTGATGAAACGCTTCGGCAGAATCTGCACTGTTTGCGGCACTTTTTTCATTTTTGTGATTTTGACGGAGGTTTAAAGCCAATCACACGAGACGAGTTGGTGAGTGAATATCAGCGTTATCAAAACATACTTGATCAAAGGGGCTGTGTGAGTGGTAATTCTTCTTTAAAATCATCGTCTATTTTTAAACGCTTAAATACTGCACGAAACTTCATTCAGTGGGCATTTCAGTTATCGAACAATGAAATTCTTGCTCTTATACCGAAGCAACGTAGCCGGCAGTCTCATACAGTAAACGAGAGCAGGTCTGTAAGCCTTAAAGATGGACAGGTTTACTTACGTACGTGTGCTGTTTATTTCAATCAATTTGCTGACTCTATTTTAGATAACCAATACCCTATTCCGGTGAGCCCTCCGTATGATGAACGTGAGCATCTATATTGGCATTCATATAAAGGGAACTCTTTGGTGAGTTTGCCAAACTGCTTTACTCAAAAAGGTGAGCCGCTCCCGTATCAAGAAATAAAAGATGTCCTAGCAAAAAATTTTCAAGGTACGTTCGCAACGAAGGCAGAATTTTATGATAGAGCGCTTATTCACAATAGAAACAAATGGATACAGGGGAAGTTAACACCTCAAAAGATCTACGCCTATAATTTGAGCGTATTTTGCTTTTTTCAGATTTATCTTGCATTCACTGCGGCAAATGTTCAGCCCACACTTGATCTTCAAATATCGGATATAGACACCAATAAGGTAGGCTTTAGCGCTTTCGCAAAGAAGCACAAATTTCGAGCGGGCAGATCTATTAAATTTGAAGCGCCCAGTCAGTTGAAGCGAGAGGTATTAAAATATTTAAAGTTAAGAGCATGGGCTGAAAGTCTTGGACTACCTGGGGATGTGCAAAAGTATTTGTTCGTCAAAATTGGGGAGGGTAGTAAGTTAAAACGATTTGATAGAAGTAACAATGTATCACTCACCAGAAAATCTTTTTTATTTAAAGGAGTTGCTAATGTTTCATCAAGGGATATAAGGCAACTGGCGGGTGAATATTTCATTCGAAAATCACAAGGTAAAGTTTCTTTGATTGCAAAGAAATTAAACAATTCGATTACAACGACAGCAAAATCTTATACGTCAATTGATATAGAAACGCAGGCTCAAGAAATGAACCGTTATCATGAAGAGCTGAGTTCTCAAGTTCGGTATTTTAATCGCACAACTCATAGCTCCATTCCCGTGATTTTTGCAAGTGAAGATGAATCGGAAAGAATAGCTACCGGATCATGCTCTAACATAGATGGGGTAGTACCGTCGAGAGCCAAGGGGTTTAATTCTAAAGCTCCTGAGCCAGCCTGTGGTACGTTTGAAAGTTGCCTTTTCTGTGAATACTTCGCAATCCATGAGGATTTTGAAGATATCCATAAACTCTTAAGTCTCAAAGAAGCGTTGAATACCACTTCAATGATCAGAAATGATTCAGAGCACCATGAAGCAGTTGTTAAGCCTGCAATATTTAGAATTGAAGAAATTTTGGATTTTGTAAGCAATAATAATCATGAGCTTAGAGAAGTCATAAGGCTGGCCGAGGACAATATAGAAATGGGTAACTTCAATCAACATTGGGGTAGGCAAATTGAAATCTTGCTACGTCGAGCAAACCGTTCTGGAAGAGAGGTATAGTTTGTCGAAATTAATGTTACGTAACCCAATTGTTATGGAGGTCTATCCACCAAGTGACCTTTCATCAGTAAAGCCTGCTGATGATATGGTGGTTACGATTAACAAAGATGGAAGCCCTAAATCAATATTTAGTGATGATATTTGGGATTATAGTGCTACAAGTTCAACAATTCGATTCATTAATTTCAGAACAAAGATCGAGAACATTACCCCTGCTGATGGAGGTAGAGTAGAGAGCAGACATAAATTTGATGTAGCCAATGAATTTATTAAAATTCTAACGTTATATTGGATAAGTGCAGTGGGTGGGTGCTCAATGTCTAAGCTTAACGGTGATGTAACTGCAGTTTCGTTTTTGATACGTTACTGTCTAGATTGTGGTATTTCACCTAAGAATATATTCTCTACTCCCGACGCAATAGATTTTCTAACGAGTCGAGCTTCAACAACAAAACAGACTGGGCTATTGCTCGGAAAAATACAACGCATCGCAGATACCGCAACGGCACTCAGTAGTAATATGTTCTGGCAAGAAGTAAGTCCGTCGATTGAATTTATAGACAGATTAAAGAGAACCAGAAAAAAATTCCCAGAAACCACGGAATCATTACAGACTCTCCTCATTCCATCGGAAATATATCAAAGTGTGCTCAAGAAAACTATCGAAGATCTAGATTGTTTCTTACAGCACGAGAAAGCCATAAAGCTTGTTTTTGCGTTGCGAAGTATAGCGAGAGATAAAGGCGTTGAGTTTGATAGAGGTCTGGTAGCGACTGCAATAACAAGGAATCAAAGTGCACGAATCCCACACCATTGGAGAAAATTATTGCGTGAAAATGTAGATGCTTCTAAAGCCTTAAAAGAGATTTATGAAGCCGGTATTTCAAAAAATGAAAGTTGGGGGGGGCTTGTAGATAAATTAAAGGGGTGGCAGCTTAGGTGTGCCATTTTAATTTCTGCATTTACTGGTATGAGAAAGAGTGAGTTGTTGGCAATTCCCTTAAACGGATTAAAAACAATAAATACTGAAAATGGTCCTATTCCTGTCGTTTGGTCGACAACAACAAAGCTTGAGCCCAATGGAGTTCCTAGGTTTACTAAGTGGGTGACATGCTCTGTCGTAGAAGTCGCTTTTAAAGTTGCAAAGATAATCACTGAAGGTGTACTTGAATGGTCTGGCGACAGGCGAATAACTGATATCTCTGAACAGGAAACACCTCTTTTCTTGTCCGTTGAACAAGGAATAAGCGGTATTCCTCATAGGAATTTTAATTTTACAACAACATTTTTATGCTTAAAGTATATAAATGAAAAAATCTACAAGAAAGAGCTGGAAATTAGAGAGCAGGATATAGCGGAAACAAGTTGGTTTTTGTATGGGGAGGGAGTGCCAAGTGCTATCAAGCTGGGTAAAGCTTGGCCTCTTACGTTCCATCAGTTGAGACGGTCAATGACAGTCTATGCGGCAGTTAGCGGAATGGTGTCATATCCGGTACTCAAGGCGCAGCTTAAACATATCAGCATGGTGATGACAGTATATTACTCAGATTCAAATTCAAGAGCCATAAATATTCTGGGTGATGAAATTGAGATCAAAGCCTTACGTGCTGAGTGGTCAGATGCCAAAGCGCGTGCTGAAGCGGATAGTTTCTACACACTTCTAGAAAGGGAACAGCCATTAGAAGGTATCGCAGGAAAAAGACTGAGAGCCCAAAAGGATAGAGATGAGTTGCCTCAGTTCTTAAAAAATCGTGAAGATACAAAACAAGCGGTAAAAAATGGGAAGTTTCGTTATCGTTCTACATTGGTGGGAGGATGTGTATCTGTAGCGGCTTGTAATAAAGGCGCAGGTGTACTCGCATCCGCCTGTATTAGTTGCGAAAATGCCGTATTCCTGCCTGGTTCCAGAGCTGCACTCGAGCAAACAAAAGAGTTCTATGAGGCTCAGCTAGCCAAAGGTGCTCCTAAGCGTGCACGACAAGAGTACAAGGATAATATTAAGCAAATTGATCGTTTTCTGCTGAGACTCATTGAATCCGAGGAGGTCACTTGAAGACACGAAGTAAGATTGAAAATGAATATTGGGGAGCCCTTGACCGCTTAAAAAGCGGAAAAACCAAAATTGTTGATACCAAGTCGACGAGATTTAGAATCACTAAAGATGCAGTGGGGCGTGAGGCTGGCCGCGGAAAAGGTTATGTGCGCTATGAAAGGTACCCATTACTGTGTGACGCCATTGCTGATGCTGAGGAAGCGAGAAAGAAATACGCACCAATAACGCTAACGGCTAGAGCTAAAATTGAGCAGCAGAAAGAATTAAAGCAAAAAGTAATTAGAGACTATAATCAGCTTAAGCAAGGCTACGACCTGTTAATGGTCGAGTACCTGAATGTAGTAAGGCGTAATTTTGAGCTTGAAACTGGGTTGGTAGAGGCTAAGGATGTTAAAATGACTCGAATGCCTAATGTACGCTAAATGAGCGTATATTAATGAATTTTTATCTTTTTGGATGTTTCATCTCGAACAGTCAAGTTGTATCTGGAAATAAAGAAATGAATATAAGTAGTACCGATGATGAATACTGTAAAAATTTGATAGACGCGTTTGCGAGTATTTTTCCTAATTTAACATTAAAAGGCGAAGCCGAGGAGCCGTTTTACAAAGCTCCACGGGCAAATACCAATGCAGTTCTTTATTTTAGAAGCAACTATCCACGCAGCCTTTTACATGAAATTTCCCACTATTGTTTAGCTGGCGATCGGCGAAGAAGTTTGGACGATTTCGGTTACTGGTATACTCCGTGCGGAAGAAACGCGGAGGAACAGCAACGTTTTGAAGTGGTTGAAGCTAGGCCACAAGGATTGGAAAAAGCAATATGTGAGATTGTTGGGATTAAGTTTTCACCAAGCCTTGACGATTTTTCAGGACGGCCTCCGTCGGAAAGCTTTCTGCAACATTTAGAGCTAGCCTATCAAGAAATGCTGTTAAGTCCACCTCCCACCGCCGACAAGGTACTCTCTGGTTTGAAACGTTACTGGAAAACTAATGGCCTGGTTTTACCGACATATCAAAGTATAGGTACTGATGAGGGCATTAAGTTATATAAACCGATATCCACAATATCTACCTAATGCTTGCAAGCATGAAATAATATGAGCAAGGTCACTTGAATGTTTATCACGTCTAATTTTCTTTAGACCAGTTCAGCACCGACCTTTAAAGCCAGTCGGCTATAGTAAGTATGAATCTCATTTTTGGGCAATAATGAGCTAGATACTTTACTCTAACTTTATCAATTTAGGTTAGAAAAACAAAGCTGACGACGAGAAGCAGCGACGTGTCTTCTACTTTTGTAACTCTACAACGTCAAACAGAACAATTCTCAGATGTTCTGTTTGACCAGAAATTTCAACACCCTGTATTATTCATTATAATGAATAATAATGTACTCTGTGTTTATATACAGGTTTCTGGGTGTGCAGTTTTAGATAGTCAAACATATACTTTATTAAGGAATTCATGTGCTGAGTTGTGTTGAGTGTGATTTTTCCTACGAGGATACTTTAGAAGAGTGCCCTCGTTGTGCTGAGTTAGAACAGGTTGAGCGACCAGAGCTTGTCGCTGTAGCAGCTATGACTGCGGAATTTATCACGCAAGCTGGTAGCTCCAAGCTTGAAGCTAAGATCGGTGATCTTTGGCCTAAGAATGATGATGTTAGTTTCAAACTCATATCTGAAGTAGAGAAAAAGTTTAAAGGTAAGAACAAGTTTCATGGCTATTTTACAGAGAACAACTCTCTGGGTTCTGCTCCTAGCCTCCTGAAAACTTACATTGGCAAAGAAATTACATTCTCAGGGCTGGTGAAGACGTTCATGGATTCCCTTGTTGCTGCAGCGAAGGAAGTCGGTGTACACAAAGTTGCTGGTGGTAATATCGTGTTTATGCACTATAAAGGCCACGAAGACACTGATATCGGTCGATTACTAGCCATCTGGGTGACCAAGAAAGATGGTTTCGATTTCGACGAGGAAAGCTTGGTTCCAAAGGACAGCAGTCACTTGAATCTTGATGCGCTAAGACAAGCTGCATTATTTGACCTCACGTTATTTGACGAAGTTTATCCGAATGTACCGACTGATGATACTTATCTAAAGTTTATTAAGGGAACATCAACAGGTGCATTTTTTAAAACCGCATTTGGGTGTGATGAGAGAAACGTAGGTAACGTCGATTCAATCAAGAACCTTCGCCATGCGGTAAGTGATTACCAAGATCGATACCAGCTCTCTAACGATTTCTATATGGATGCTACCTCTAAAGTTGAAACACTGCTTGAAGCAGCCCATAAGAGCGGAAAACCTATCTCTTTATCGACTTTGTGTAATGCTGTTGATGGCTTACTTCCTGATGACTCACCATTGAAAGGAACATTTGAGTCTTTTATCAACAACAACGGATATGAGATCAATCATCATATCGAGCCTACCTTGAATAGTGTTAAGGCTGGACAGTCAATAGAGCTGGTTGCCGGAGATAAAAGCTTTTCAGCTAAGATTTTGAAAAAGCAAATTGGACCAGCGAGTTCAGGTCATGTAGTCGAGTATGAAGATGGTCGACTAACATTTTTAATTGTTGATCAGGAGCAGAAAAAAGAGTTGATGAAGCTTGCAACTGCTAATGCCAAAGATGAATAACGATATTTTTCAGTCGTTTGTCAATATTTTAAGTGAAAACTCGCTATCGATTAGTGATGGCGAACTGAAGGTTTTATTGTCTTCAGAAGCTACTGCTTGTCAAATGGTTGAAGAGACATTAAAAAGCGTTGGGTACTCATTTGATGAAGTGAGAACTATTCGTCAAGGCAATGCAAATATCTCATTGAGTGCAGCGAGCTGGTCAGAAACCTGCCCGATTCACAAGAGTTGGGATGACCTATTCTCAATAGTTGAAAATACGTCGAAGCTACCACTATACTTTTACATATTAGAGGCTAATCAATCCTCATTTGACGATACGCAAAATAAGCGAGCACTGGAGCTATTTTGTTCGGTCAGACAATTACTTGCTTCTTTAGCTGATCAGTGTGAGCCTCCTCAAGACGGATGTGCAAAAGGTTCTCGAAAATTATTCTATATTATCGAAACTGACGATGGTGTAGCTAAATACGACTTTAAACCTACCCTAAAGTGGAGTGAACTAAAGGAAATACTGACCGAAAACGGGCAACTTTCTTTGGTTGAAAAGCTGCGTAAGTTAATTGCTCTCGGTGATAGCCAAGATTCAGAAAGAATATCTGTGATGCGTTCTGCATTTCATGAGATTATTTCTACTTGTCACTCTAATTCAGAAATATTCAAAAAAATCTTAGGTTCAATTGAAAATTTTCATAAACGTTATGAGGAACATCACGATCTTTTTGTTAGGCGTTTTAGCATAAACAAAGTTCTTCATGAAATTAATGAGAAAGACTTGACTTACACCTCTAAGATAAATGAAATTTTATCTAGTGCCCAGAATAAAGCCTTAACTATCCCTGGTGCTTTAATCGTAATTGGCGCAGTGATGAAGATTGATCAGATGGTAGATGGGATTGCAGTTGCAATTGGTATACTGGTTACAACTATAATTGTGCATCGCTCTCTAGAGGTTCACAACAGTACATTCATGCATATCGAGAAACAGATTACAGCTGAGTTCAAACGATATGACGTCTTAAATGAAAAAGTAGAAATAAGACAGAGGGCACAACAGACAATAACTGACCTTTCAGGCTTACTAGGTAAGGCAAAGGCAAACTCTAGCTTTATGAAAAAGTCTATCTGGTTTATCTGCTTTCTAGCTGTAGCCTTTATTGTTATTGTACTTAATAGAGACGATGCAAGCGAAGTTCAAGCGCAAGCTCCGCAACAATCAATCAGCACTACAACGCCTGAAAATAGCGAGCCTAAAACTGATGACATAGTTCCAAAGGTTGTTATTTCTAAACCAGTATCTCCTGCAAACAGCTCTGTTTCTAACGCTTCCTAAAACATAAGTATTGGTCTTACAAATAAGCTACTTGTGAATAAAAACTGAGCTAGAGAATGTAATCTAGCTCAGTTGACCTGTTCCTGTTAAAAGCATATCTAGTCTCAAGATAGTGCTTCCTATATCTATTGCTTGATTGACAGACGGAGATGAGCAATCTCAATAGATGCTATAAAACAGAAGTTTACTAGGATTAGAGTGGCTTTATCCTCTTCACTATTGAACGCAGTGAGTAGGTCTAGCTTTTCTGGCAAGGTGTTCTTAACATACGCATGCATTTGAGGAAATTGCGATGGTGAAAAACCAGAGATTCGTATATCGTGTGCCAGTTCGTTTCGAGTTCGTCTTATTTCATGTAGAGGCGGGATTAGCTTCCTATACTCCCTTTTTTCACTATTATCTTCGTAGTTATATGTTTTTATGAAGTCCTTGAATGTCTCTATCTTGGCACCGAATGTTTTGTCTGCAATATCGACATCGAAGCTATTCAGCAGCAAATCTAACTTATGTTCTAATAAAAGAACAATGTTAAGAAAACGTCCAATCTGCTCATTTGCTTCAGTTGTTCTTTGAAGAATCCATTTGTTACTGTCGGTAACAAGCTTACGAAATTCTTTCGTATTCTCTTCCAGAGATAAAGGCTATTTATACTGTATTGGTGCATATTCGCTTCTTTTTCGTTTCGAGTAGCCGAAACACTTGAGTAACTTTTCCACTGGCTTCCTCTACAGTGCTGAACGTTTTCTGTGAATAGTTGTGTGTGAGTAGAATTAAAGTTTCATACTAAAAGGCAGAGTTCTTCAATAGGTACGCTGCCTTTTGTGATTACGGATGTTATGGCTCTAAGACGGTTCTGCCCCATAGCGCGTTAGTGCGATTACTCAGCAATGGTTCACGCTGTTGAGTTTGCAATACTTGTAGTTATAGCTGGGCATAGTACAGTTTAGTGCTGCTCACAACCTCCAAGTTTATTTCGCTTTTAACAATTTCTTCTGTGATTAGTTTTTGCATATCTATTCCAATACAAACTTTATCCACTACACCTTCTTTTTTAAATTAGGTCGTCAAGACTTTATCGGAGTATAAAATCCTATGTTGTCGATTTGTGTGAAACTAATATCCCCGATTGGTATGTCACTTTGCCAGCAGACACTGAGAGCTCCCCAACCTAGACAAATGGTTTTTGTCTTGTAGCTCTTTTCTTGCCAGCGTAGTTTATACGGTTGGTCCTCTAAACTCGCTGCACAGTTTATGGTGTTTAGCCTATCACCTAGCCCACAGCCAACGGCTTTAAGTAGGGACTCTTTAGCTGTCCATATTTTAAGAAAGCCCTGATTTATATTAGGAGTGGTAATTAAGTGATTCCTTTCTGCCGGGTGCAATATGGCCTCTGCGAGCTCCGATATATCCTCCCTATTTTTATAGACCTCAATATCTATGCCTACCTCAAGTTGGCTTTTCCCCTTTAGAACAGCTAAGGCGACTGCTCCCGAACTATGACTTAAGTTAAATGATAATGGTTCTTTTACAAATGGCTTACCGTTCTTATTTGTAAAGAACTGCCAGGCCATTTTTCCGTTCTTTGGGTAATTTTGACTTAGTATGTGGCGTTTCAAGCTATGTGCAAAAGCGTATTCGATCCGTTCTTTTTCAAACTGAAATCGATTGAAGCGCTGATATTCAGTGGCATCTAAACACTTCTCCAGATCGAAAGGACTTCTGGTGAAAACAATTTGTAGTTGCATTGAGGTTACCCCCTTCTCACGACAAGTTGTTGGTTCGCTTTGGAGTTGACTTCTAACGTAACCAGAGAATCAACTAAGGTTAGTGAGATGCCAGGTGTTGATGATGTCATTGTACCGAGAGCCTCTTTCAGATCGTCGATAACGGTTTTCCAGAAGCGAACCAAGTTTTTGATGTTGGCCAAAAAGTTGTTTAATTTCGCGTTAATCTTGGTCAAGAAGAGGCCTTGTCACTAGAGCTAAGTGATATTTTAGATAGAGTACTCTTGAGCTCTGCTTGGCTGAGGGAGCGGAAAGTACGTTTACAAATCTGATTCAAGCCCTCGCGATATTGAAGTGTTCGCTCCTGACCTTTCTCGGTTAACTGAACTCTGATGCTTCGACGGTCAACCGGATCAGAGTAACGTAAAGTGAGTTCTTTGCGCTCTAGCGAGTCCAAGCGTCCCGTAATCGTCCCGGTAGTGACTCCTGTGTAGTAAGCAAGCTCAGAGGGTTTGAGATCCTCCTTGGTGCTATGCTGTTGTAAAACGTCAAGAATCGTAAACTCGTTAAGGGAGATTCGATGATGTTTGAGCTCTGTCCGTTGTAGATCGTTGATGTAGTTAGTAAGTTTCCTAAACTGATGATAAAGGCGCACCGCGCAATTGTCTCCAGTACGGGCAGGATCTTTCATTATCACAGCACATTTTCCTTGTCGATGTGTTTTGATGTTTCTGTGGCCTGAAGGTCATATAGCAACCTTTCATTGATAAGTGACTTCAGGCCGAATGGCGTCAGAAGGGAATCTGAGCAGGGTTATTTCTGTGGATAATGACGGTGGTGTGCTACTGCGAGTTCTCCTGCTACTCGAGCCGTATTAATCAGCACTGCTTGATTTGCTTCAGCAGAACGCCCCTCAGTGGCTTTTTCGATCGCTTTCATAATGAACTTGGTCACCGAATTTCCTGTTACTACCTCTCGTTTTGCTCTCGCTACAGCGTCTTGAACCAACAGCTGGATATCCTGACTATCGATAGCATCTTCATCTCGGGTTGGCGTTGTAATCACTAAACCACCTGATCCAGGTAGAGATCGGTTGATTTCAATGGCTCTGGCTATCTCATCTGCATGATCCATTCTCACTGGGCTTTTGTGTCCACTGCTCTGACAGTAAAACGCTGGAAAATCGTCAGATCGGTATGACACTACTGGTACGCATTGGGTTTCTAAATATTCCAGAGTCAGACCGATATCGAGAATATTTTTTGCTCCGGCACAGACGATAGCCACTTTGGAGCGCGTAAATTGAATCAAATCCGAAGATATATCCATCGAGGTTTCAGCTCCGCGGTGAACACCTCCTATTCCTGCAGAACTGAAAAACAAGATGCCGGCGAGTTCTGCTATAACAAGGGAGGACGCTACGGTTGTTGCCCCCATTTTGCCTGAAGCCAAAATAAAAGGTAGGTCTCTGCTCGAGACTTTCGGAATATTTGGGGTTGATGCAAAGCGCTCGATCTGTTCGCGATTCATACCTACTAACACCACGCCATTGTCGATGCCGATTGTTGCGGGTATGGCACCAGATTCACGCACGGCTTCTTCTACTTTGAGGGCCGTGTTAACGTTGTCAGGATAGTCTAACCCATGAGTAATCACATTAGATTCCAGTGCTACGACGGGTTGACCTGTTTTAAGTGCAGCTTTTACTTCTGGGTGAAATTCAAGTGTAATCATTTCCTTCATCCTACTTTTGTTGTTCTTGGTTGTTGGCCCACAGTTTTTGTTTGAGCTCCTGCACTCCGAGGGCTTTTAGGACCTGATAGTGGTCGGCATCTAGCTCAACATAGGTTGGACTTTCTCTGCTAAAGGTTGTTGCTTTTTCAAGGAATGAATAATGATCATCTTGTGCCTTAACAATGGTAACTGGTGCATTTAAGCAGCGATTTTTTAACTCCTCGAACTGATAGCTAAAGCCATACGTCATGGTGACGATACGAATAATACGTTTGACTAAATCGGGATCCAACATAGGGAATCGTTCACAGATGAATGCGACAAAGTCTTGCTCTGAATGACACAGTTCCAGACAGCGCTCCATCAGGCGACCGTCCACTTTGTGAGCAAACACAGAGAACAAAATGGCCAGAAATACTGGATTTTTGAAGCTGGCGTTATGCTCAAATTTTTGCTCTCTTTCCATCTGTGTGATCGGAGCACCGGGGGCCAGCAGGTAGAGTGCTTCAACAGTTTCGCCCATGCTTTCCAATTGTGCAGCGGCTTCGAACGCTACTCGCGCACCAAAGGAGTATCCCCAAAGTGTATAGGGACCTTCAGGTTGGACTTTTTTCATTTGTTGGATGTCTGCTTTAGCCATGTCACTGATCGACGCGAGTGGTGTTTCATCGGCATTAATTCCTTCAGCCTGAACGCCATAGAAGGCTCGCTCGGTGAACAACTCATTGGCAAGGTGCTTAAGATTAAGCGGATAGCCACCAAGACCGGGCCAGCAGAATACTGGACTGTGAAGACTTTGGTTTAGATGGACTAATCTTGAACATGGGACTTGTGCTGATGAGTTATTATCAATCCAATGAGCCAAACCGCTGACGCTTGGTGTATGGAACAAAACCTGCAGCGGCATTTTGATCCCAAAATGATTATTTATACGGTTGACGAGAGCCACTGCTGTTAGAGAGTTTCCGCCAGACTCAAAGAAGTTGTCTGTGGCAGAAACCGACTCCCATTTCATTATACGGCACCAAATCTCACCAATTTTCTGTTCCGTCTCTGTAGTGAGTGGCTCGAGTGGTCGATTAGCATTAATCTGCTTGAGTTCGTCTAACTGGGACAGAGCAATATAGTCGATCTTTCCATTGGCTGTTTGCGGCAATTTATTCAGCAGCAGAACTTTGTTTGGAATCATGTACTGTGGCAATAATAAGGCCAGTTCGTCTTTGAGTATTTCAGTTGGCCCCTGCATATGGACTCGATCTTCATTCATGCCTTCACTCGTATACTGAGCTTCGCTAATCGGTCCGCCGACACCAAAGTAAAGACTCTTCATCGGTTGGCCATGCTCGGCTAGGATGGTCCGCATTTTGATAGCGGCTAAAAGATCATTATTGGTTTTAGAGCTGTACCCCGAAGACATGACCCCAATTCGTGATGTGTTGCTTTGCAGGCGGTGAAGTGCACGACCTAGGTTGATATAGTGGTCATCTATGTTTTCGTCATTACACACAAGACCGATACCAAAACTTGAGCGTTCGAAGACTTTCTGGTTGATAGCAATGACATCATTCTTTTGTAACATCTGTTCAGTTAACCAATGTAGGTCACCATCTTGATATTGATAAAGGCCAGGTAGCAGTCCCGCTACTTTATCGTCATGTATTTGTACAAGGCATTGCGGACTGGTTGGTTGATGAGTGACTCGGTAGGGTTCAAATCGGTAGTTACCGAGGTAAACGTCTTCACTTTCCCCATCATACCAAGTCGGTAACTTGTCGCGTTCAATCGAGCGGTCTTGAAGTAGCGAGAGGCCATGTTCGGGCAGTAATTCATCAAATAGACCCAGCATATGACCAGTTTCCATCTCCAGTACTTCTAACAGATTGTTTTTATATACAGGCTCGATAGCATTCCATTTTCCGATGAAGTGGACATTCAGCGTAGGAACATGTGATGTTGGCAGGGTGTGGATTTTGATCAAGCAGTGTTCTGCAGGATGATAATAGTAAATCCCTGGTGTAATCCCGAGCAGTCCACGGATCTCAAAATACATTTGTGTCGCGTATAAGGCACCTGGCGATGCATAGGCGTATTTTGGAAGCAGACGCTCTTCACTGATGAACTGGCCAAAGTTTCTTATGAGGAGACCAAATGCAGAAAGGGAAAGAGTCTCAACATCACGTGAAGGTTGTGCGGACATAGGCTGGCGTTTTAATACACTTAGCAGTATTGCTTTTGACATGGGAGTTTCGCCTTCGAAAAAACGGTACGTTTTTCGGCCAAAGGCGTTCGCTCGTTGAGTGGCTGTTGCGGTTTTTCCCGGTAATGGAAGGACATCAATGGCGTCACAGTGGTTCAGATCGCGGCATCCGGAGTTCGATAGTTGTGCTTTTACCTGAAGCTTATTGGATTTTGATTGATGATGGCTGTCATGATTGCCTTGATCCATCAGGGCTGCTTGTCTTTCATCGAGCTCTACGCAGGCGATTAAGCTCTGGTGACCAGTACGTGGATCATTTTTGACCACCATAGCGACCCTTTTAACCCATTGATGATTCTCTATCGCCAAGCGTATTTCATCGAGTTCAACGCGGTACCCACGGAGTTTTATTTGACTATCAGATCTGCCGACAAAGTGTGTATAGCCCTGAATATCTTGTTTCACAAGATCTCCGGTTTTATACATCACTTCATGACCTGGTAAATAGGGGCTTGGATTAGCAATGAACTTTTCATTCGTCATATCAGGGCGTTGATAGTAGCCTTTCGCAACTTGTACGCCGGAAATATGCAATTCACCGATTTCACCGACTCGCGCTGGCTGACCATCTTCTCGCAATACATGGTACAAGGTGTTCGCGACCGGCTTACCAATCGAAATGGCGTCTGGGTAATTGGCCAACGCATCGCGAGATAGAGTAAATGTAGAAGAGTTGATCGTACATTCAGTCGGCCCGTACAGGTTGGTCAACTCAGCATGAGGCAAACATTGCAAGAATTCACCAGCCAGCTTGCGAGTTAATGTTTCACCACCACTAAATACCTTGTTCAAGCGAAGGCAATCAGTAAATAGCGGGTGGTCCACCAATGCCTGAAGGAGCGTCGGTACACACTGTAGTATAGAAATATCATGATTTAGCAAAGTATCAATCATGGCATCTGGATCGCGGTAGCAATCTTTCGGGCCGACCACGACTTGGCTACCAAATGCTGGCGCGAGAATTTCCCACTGAGCGGCATCAAAGCTGGCTGGCGTCTTCTGAAGGATCCGATCATGCTGATTGAAATTAAACTGTTCTTTCATAAAGGCGATTTGATGAGAGACATTGGCGTAGGTCACCATCACCCCCTTAGGTTTACCTGAGCTGCCTGAGGTATAGATGATGTAGGCCAGCTGATTGTCATCGGGAACACTGCGCTCAACCGTATGTATAGTGTCACTCTTGTCTAGGCCCTCCAGCTCAGCTTGTGTCAATACAGTGACATCTCGCGGAACAATAGACTCTAACTGGGATTTTAGGTGTGGTTGAGTGAGGATCACTCGAACACCAGAGTCGGCAACCATATACCTGATTCGCTCTTCTGGGTATTCAGGTGCCAGAGGCAGGTACGCGTGCTCGGATGCGAGAATACTCCATGCGCCCGTTATCATTTCTAATGACGGGTCACAGTAAAGACCAATATATGGCTCATCGACTTTGATATGTTGATTGATAAGCTGTGCATTGTGTGCCACCAATGCCTTAAACGTCGCGTAATCAATAGATGAATCACCATCTTGGACCGCAATATGCTCTGGGTACATCTCCACTTGAGAGTCAAGCATAGTGAATAAGCATGGCTGATGGATGGTGGTGAGGAGCTCTGAATCTAGCTCCGGCAGAGTCTCAAGTTGATCTAATAAAGTACTCATAGCAAGTTAATTTCCCTATATGCAATTAGTGTGTCGGAAGGTAAGATACCAACATGTTGCATTCTGTCAAGTATCTTTTTAAAGAGATACTTTATTTAGAGCTATTGAGTTGGAGTAAAAAAAACCTGCAAAACTGCAGGCTTGAGAAATTAAGATTCGTTGGTTAACAGCCAGGTTCTAAGTAGGCTGGCCAATTGCTCACGTTGTTCGTCAGTAAGTGGGTCAAGGATGGCCTTTTCATTGATAACATGCTCCTCAAGAACCTTATCTATCAATTTCTTACCTTCTTTTGTTAGTACAACACTACAGCTTCTTCTGTCTTCTGGGCTTGCGATACGTTCAATCAACTCCCGTTTCACTAACTGCTCAATACGCGTACTCATTGCGCCGGAGGATAGCATCAGTGTCTGATACAGCTCGGTGGGGGTCATCGGTTCGTTAAAGCGTCTCAATGTGGCTAGTATATCGAACTCCACTGAACTTAAGTTGTTATTTTTAAATGTCTTATTTAGTTTCTTATCAACGATTCTACTCATTCGACTTAAGCGGCCAATGACCCCCATCGGTGAGCAGTCTAGATCTGGTCGTTGATGTTGCCATTGTACCAACAACCGGTCTACATGATCGTAATGCATTTTCACTCCTTAAAATATTTTTTTGAAAAGATACTTGAAAAAAAGATTTTTGATCGGTATTGTCTGTATTGTATCTTTTGATAAAGATACTTACTTAAAAGTTATTGGTATTCTACCACCAATCTTGTCAGTAACAAGCATAAAAGGAAAAGTATTATGCGTCTTCAAGGAAATGTTCATGTTTTGCCCCACACCTCCTATTTGGCCTATCTGCATACTAAAATCCGCGACAAGCACGCTGACTTAAGTACATTCATGCATTTCAGTGATCAGGTGATTCGTCAGTTGCTGATTAAAGCATCAGAATTGCTGGAATATTCAGAGCAGCATGTCACTACACCGATTGGTGATGTGTATCAGGGAAAAGTGCTATCAAAAGGTCTCTGTGGCGTCTCCGTTATTCGTGCTGGCGAAAGTATGGAGCGTGAGTTTAAGCAGATGTTTCCAGAACAACCTATCGGCAAGATCCTGATTCAAAGGGATAAAGTCACCAAACTACCAGAATATTTCTATTCTCACTTTCCTTCAGAGATCGCACAAAAAACCGTGTTCTTGTTTGAACCTATGCTTGCAACGGGGGGATCGTTGCTTAAAGCGATCGATGTACTGCTGGATCAGGGCGTTTCTATCAAAAATATTATTGTGGTGAATTTTCTGGCGTCTCCCGCAGGGCTGGATCGGTTAATGACCACACATCCTTCCGTTCAACTGATCACCGCATCTATCGAAGAGACCATGAATGATGAAGCCTTCATGCGACCTGGCATTGGAGATTTCGGAGACCGCTATTTCGGTACATACCCGGTACAAAGCTATGAATAAATATCAAACCTTGATGAATGTGGCTTTGACAGCACTGGCTCCCATTGTATGGGGCAGTACGTATATCGTCACAACAGAGCTGCTGCCTGCAGACCTGCCTTTATTAGCCTCTGTTATTCGGGCACTTGGTGCGGGATTGGTTCTATTGTTGTTTTGCAAGATCCGGCCAAGTGGCATTTGGTGGGGGAAAATAGCAGTGCTTGGGCTGCTTAATATTGGGTTGTTCTTTTATTGCTTGTTTGCCGCGGCGTACTACTTGCCTGGTGGACTCGCAGCTCTGGTTATGTCGATTCAACCGCTCATTGTTATGGGATTGGGGGCGGTTTTCTTTCAAAACAAACTCAGCGTAACTCATGTCGCCTCTGCCGTGGTAGGTGTCGCTGGTATTAGCCTCTTAGTTCTGAACAGCGCGGTCGAATTGAATTGGTGGGGAGTTTTAATCGGTTTAATCGGTACATGCAGTATGGCACTGGGCATTTTACTGACTAAGCATTGGGGACGCCCAAAAGGCATGTCTTTACTTGGTTTTACTGGCTGGCAATTGACGCTGGGTGGTTTGATGCTGTTGCCGATTGCCCTTTGGTATGAGGATTTCCCTCAAACACTGACGGCTCTAAATATTACTGGTTATGCCTATTTAAGTCTGATCGGTGGGGTCTTTGGTTACTTTGTTTGGTTCCGTGGTATTGAAAAGTTAAATCCGGTCACGACGTCGTTTCTTGGTTTTCTCAGTTCAGTCTCCGCCTGTTTGCTGGGGTATATCTTCCTTGGTCAGTCGTTTACTCAGCTACAAATTGTTGGTTCAGTTGCCATTATTGTCTCTGTCTATATGGCTCGTCCGAAACCAGAAAAACAACCGAGCGCGTTAACTCAAGCGCCAGTGACATCTTTACACCGATAAGAGATTGAACCATGAAACTTAGTATTATTTCAGGAAGCCACCGAAGCAACTCATACAGCTTAAAGGCAGCTACCTATTTACAGCGTCTGGCCCGGTTGGAAGAGTTTCAAGAGACACAAATCATGGATTTGAGTGTCCTAGATTTTCCTTTTTGGAATGAAGGCGTTTGGAATGGCAGCGAACAGTGGAACGATTGGAGAGCTATCGCTCAAGAGTTGCAGCAATCAGATGCCATCGTACTGGTTACGCCAGAATGGCATGGCATGGTGACACCGGCTTTGAAGAACTTTCTTCTACTTTGCACTAATCAAGAGTTGGGCCATAAGCCTGTACTACTTGTTAGTGTGTCTGCAAGCGTTAATGGTGTTTATCCAATCAGTGAGTTACGGATGACTGGTAGTAAAAACAATCATGCCTGTTTTATCCCGGATCATTTGATTTTCCGTCATTGCGAGAGCCTTTTTTTATCTGATAACGCTGTCAGTGATGAGCAATTCGATCGCCGAGCCAAATACACCATGAAGTCACTAAAGGCTTACGCGAAAGCAATCGGTACGGTTCGCGCAACACTGCAAGAAGACGTGCAGCAATTCCCATTTGGTATGTAACAAGGAGAGCCCCATGCCACACATATCTATTAAGCATTTTCCTGTCGAATTGACTCTGCAGGAGAGAAAATACTTATCCGACGTTATCTCTTCTTCTATTCAAAGCGCGCTTCAATGCAGTGAAGACGTGATTTCAGTTTCTATGGAGGAAGTTGCGCCAGAGGACTGGACGGCTGATGTTTATCAACCAGAGATCGCAGCTAAACGCCAGTACTTAATCAAGCAACCGAACTACTAGTCATCTAGAGCCCCGATGGACTCGGGGCTCCTGAGTTAAGGAAGGAATAATAAATGAAACACAGCTCCCCGATCATTATGTTCGATCTAGATGGCACATTGTTCGACACTGCCCAAGCAATTGCTACCGCATTTAACGCTACGTTTGCATCTAAGCAATTGCCAGCAAAGGAGACTAAGGATATCTGCGATACGATAGGGTTACCGCTAGAAAAAGCGTTTTCCCACCTTCTCAATCAACCGGAGCACACTCCGATTGTGGCGGAGTGCGTAACTGAATATCAGCGTCAGTTTCAGGAGTTAATACTTCCTGCCGCAAAACAGCTGTTATTTCCTGGTGTGCTCGATGGGTTAAGTCATCTAAAAAATCATCAGTTTAAGCTTGCTGTTACCACTAATAAGTTTTCACGCAGTGCAAACGCGTTACTTGCAGCAGCGGGGATCGCAGATTTTTTTGATGTCGTTGTTTGCGCGGATGAAGTTAAAGAGAAAAAGCCAGCACCTGAATCTGGTCAGAAGATTCTAGCTCACTTCCAAGCCTCAAAAGAACAAGCATTGATGGTCGGGGATACCACACATGACATTTTTATGGCGAATAATCTCGGATGCAAAGCCATTGCTGTGAATTATGGTATTCATTCTGAAACGGAACTTAATAAAGCTAGCCCAACTTGGATGGCAGCGAACTTTCGCAGTGTAGTCGATATATGCGAACGATATTTTAGCTGAGTCAACATTTTGTTATCAGCCGGCTAAGCCCAAATAGCCAAGCCTGATAAGAACTACGGTGAATAAGTCATTTTTAAAGGAGATTTAATATGGAACATATCTATACTTTTGTAAAAATAACCTATTTGATTTTAGGTTACCTAGCGACAATCTACACTATCGTATTTTTTGTTTTTACAGGGTCGACGATTTTCGACCAAGGACGTAAGCAGACAATGCCCTTGCGATACAAATTTAGTTTTGTACTTGTATCTGCGGTGCTGATGCCCTACCTATACATTTTGTTTTTCAACGAAATTCTGACTCTTCACCGGAGAAAAAATGCGACTATAGCTGAGTTTTCTAGCGCAAAAAGTAGTTACGAGTCGTAACGGTATTATTCGTGAAGCATCAAGCCGTTTTATATTGCGGCTTGTATTAACGTTAAGCTTCCTAGTATGAATAGGCTTTGTTGCGTAATTCATTTTCGAAGCAGATCAGACCCATTTCGGTTGATTGTTAGCCAACACGACAAGTTTTAGGCATACCTAACCCTGTAAGCTTGTTTAACGCTTTGATCATGGCGTAAGTCTCACCAACCTGAGCGTTGTAGTCTCTCAGGCTTAATTTTCTACCTAGCAACTGCTTCACTCTATACATAGCCGTTTCTGAGATAGAACGCTTGTGGTAACCATACTTCTGTTTCCAGTGTTTATTTGAGCCATACAACTTCTGACAGGCCACACCAAGATTTCGGGGGTGACCTCGCTCCCAGAATGCGGCTCCGTCTCGTGGAGGAATGAGTGCGACTGCTCGTTTTATACGGATAGCTTCGTAGCAGTCCTTGGTGTCATAAGCTCCGTCACCTGATATCTCTGCGATCTTTCTGCGTGTTTGCTTAAGTAGATTTGGCAGCACTTCAGCATCAGTAACGTTCGATAAACTCAATTCCGCAGCGATAATTTCGTGGGTATTCGTATCAACGGCAAGATGGAGCTTTCGCCAAACTCTACGTTTACCGTCTGTGCCATGCTTTTTGACTTTCCATTCCCCTTCGCCGTAAACCTTGAGACCAGTAGCATCGATGGCCAAATGCCTTATCACACCAGACGTTTGAGGTTTGAATGACACTTCGACCTGTTTAGCTCGGCGACTGATACAGGTGTAATGTGGACACTGCAATGGAACACTAGCAAGCATAAATACTGAGTTAATGAATCCTTGCCGAGTTCGTAAAGGCATTGAAAAGATACGCTTCATCATCAACGCAGTTGTGATAGCTAGGTCGCTAATGAAACGAGGTCTTCCACGTTTTTTTTGTTTGCTTTGTTTCCACTCTCTTATCGCTTCTTCATCAATCCAGAAGGTGAGTGAGCCACGATTGATTAAGGCTTTATTGTACTGTTTCCAGTTGGTTGTTTTGTAACGAGGTTTTGGCATAAGGCTACGAAGATTAGCTGATTTAGCCGATCAGATCGTAACTTTCTGATTTAGTTCCATCGAATTACGCAACAAAGCCGTATGAATACGCTGAATTCGGGTGTCCTACGTCTATTCATCACCTTTGGTTTATACTGTAGTAGATGAATGAATTTGGCTACTTAACTAGAGGTATTGCAGTACTTAAAATAATCCATTAAATACTAATTTAGTAAAGGTACTGACAAACAAATGTCCACGCTCGTGTCAGGCCAATCACTTCTGTCACGAGCATGCCCCAAAGTAAGTTATGTCTTGACAGAAGGTCCATTAATAGAGATCTGATTTTGCAATACTTAATCTAATGAAGGAAAGCGCAAAACCAAATCCTATTGTTGTTTTTGACATCTTCTTCATGATGGCTAACCCATCAATATAAACATCACTGTCACCAAGCTCTACTGCATACTATGGGCTACTTTTACAAAGCTTCTTTCGCCAAGAGCTGCATGTTCAGTGAACTCGTTTTCAAGCCCGCTCTGTCGAACCGGTACCGCATATAGGCAGAAATATCATCCTCATGCGAGGAAACAATCAACTGGCAATGCTTGAGTTCGCAACGGAGTAAATCGGTTAAGGATGCAACGTTGATTTCATCCAGAGACTGCGACGGATCATCTATCAAGATAAGAGGTACCTTAGCATAGACCTTATTGAGTGAAAGAAAGAAGGCAAGGCCAAGAGCGCACACCTGACCGGAACTCATGGACATGACTGCGTCGTGTTCTGACTTCTCAGCAGTCAGAAACCTCAACTGCGTACCTTCGCGACTCTCGATAAATAGGCCCAAACCACGTTGGTAGTTTTGGATCAGTCGTCCACTGTAGATATGGAATATGAGCTCAATAGCCGAAATCGTCTGGTCGGTATACCTTTGCTCTGTCTCCTTCAGTGTGTCTCGGAGCCTTTTGATTTTACTTTGAGCTTTTTGCGCGGCTAAGGTTTCTTTTTCGATAAGTTTAAGGTCGGAAATACAGGTTTGGAGCCTGACATTTTGAGCCTCGTTAGCTTTAATCGATATATACTGCTCTTTATTCCTCAAGTCCTCAGCAGTGATTATGTAGAAATCCTGCAGGTCTTTGAAGGTGATGCTTATTGTGTCTCGCCAGTCCTCAGGCAGAGCTAAAGCATCCGATTCAACCTCTTTTTTATTTCTTAGAGTCTCCTTTAGCTTTTCCAGTCGCTCCACCACTACATCATCAATTTTCGTAAATGGGTCAGTGAATTGAATGTTTTCGTTTTGCAGCTTCTCCTTCAACTGAATTATAGCTGGGAGCTGAAGCCTAACTTTTGTAAGTGCCGCATAAAGATTTGGTTCAAATTTGGGCTTGATAACTTTCAGCCTATTTTGTACATGGGTGTCGATGAGCTTCAGCTCTGCGTCCATGGCTGCGATAAGGTTAAGTAAATCTTTGCCGTCTTGAGATAGCGAGTTAGAGATCTGCTTGCTTCTTGTTTCAATGGCATCCACCATTGATCTGTGAGTCTCCCAATCAGCTCCACAAAGAGGGCACATCTGATCATCAGGATAAGACTTTTTATGCTCCTCAAGCAGTTGCCTTTTTAGGCGTTCCAATTCAGCAGCGACTTTCGCGTTGGCACTACTTTTTTCTCGTAGCCTATTTCGGGTTTCAATTTTTGACTCAAACCACTCAAGACGCCCTTCCCCCCAGTTTGGCAGTGATTGGGCTTCTTCGGCCTGGATCATCGAGGCTCCTCGCTTGATGATGGTCGCTGAGCGATCCAATTCATCAATCCCCTTCTTGATTACTTCGAGCTCATCAAGTTTGCCAAGGTCTTTACCGAACTGTGCCAAGTTCCTCAGAGATTCTTCGTTACGTTGAATGTCGGCATCGATTGTCTCATTGTGAACTCTGGTTTTGATCGTGGCTTTGAGCGGTAAAAGGGCAATAATTCTACGAACTGACTCTAGGTATGCAGCATGGTCGACCGCTGAGTACGTTGAGAACAAGATCTCCTTGTCCCATCCTGATTGGATATCAGTCGTCGAGAGCTTTTTGTACTCAACAATCCCAATCTCTGCCTGTAATGTGCTTTGTAGGGTATCTATCTCTTCTTTAAGTGATATAACTTTTGCCGCGCGTTCAGGATTGTTGATGTACCTTGTGAACTTATTGTATATGGTATTGCAGTTTTCAATCTCAGCTTCAATATCACTGATATTAAAGAGGTTTCCTAGTTTTTCCTTGCGTTCGTCTACCCGCGTATGTAACAGCCGGTTTTGTCCTTGTTCCAGATAGTTAAGGAAAGAAAAGTTTTCCCTAAAATTTTTCCCAAAAACTTCGTCAAGGAAGTTATCATCGCGCTGATTGGCTTTCGTGAAGGCAGATGATTCAAACTCTGGTAGCTCGTAAAGCTTGAAGTTTTCGTATTTGTCAGCACGATTGTATGCTGGTTTCTTGAACACCGCTGCTTGGCAATGTCTGGCTAAAATAAGCTTTTGACCATCATTAATAAATTCAATTTTAATCAATAAGTCATTTTCACCAGAGCGACTGTTCCAAAAGAGGTTGTCCGCATAGTCTCTCTTTTTCTTGGTTAATAATGTAGAGAACAGGTTTTGTATTCGATTGATTTGACCAGTGAGCAGCAGTTCAATGGCGTCGAATATGCTGGTCTTGCCATAACCGTTCGGTCCATCAAGAGTTAGCAAGGACGACTCGCCAAGATCCAAGTAGATATGCTTGAATGCTTTGAAGCTAGAGACTTCAATCTTGGATATTTGCCAGTTCATTTTTAATCATTTCCTTAATTATTTCGTCGGCGTTTGCGTCTGTGACTTGCTGAATAGTCGAATACGTATCGTTCAGGCCGGCTTCTGCAACGGCCTCAGTTGCTTGCTGTCTCAAGGAGACAAGGCTTCCTTGGTGACTAGGTAGCTCCAAGAAAGGAAGCTTAATAAAGGTCTTCGCAGCGAAGCTGTATTGTGAAGCTACAAGAGGATTTTCTTTGTAATCAATAAATTCCTTTTTGTCAGCAATCACGGATACGAGTTTGTCGTAGGTAAAATCAGTGAGAGCGCTTTCTTCAGCAATACTGTAGTAGAGGACATATTTTTTATAAAAATGTGGGTCTTCCTCGATATCGAAGATTTCTTCTTCGTACTTTTTGAACTCAGCCAAAACGTCAAGGCGATAAATACAAATCAAGTCACAGTTTTTCTTGAAGCTTGGGTTTCGGAGAAATTCCTCAGGAGCAAGCTGGTTGATCTGGCTATTCAAATCGGCTGGTGTAATGAGTTCGTCAAGGTTATGTACGATGGCAAATCTAATGGCAGACCCAGAATCACGAATATAAAAACTTGTGGTGTCCAATTCACGCTTATTCACAAAGCCATGAGAAACAAGTGCTTCATCAATGAGTTGCTTTATCATTCAATCGACCCTCCGCGTCGTCTTTTGTCATTACGCTAATGCATAGTGACTTGGTAATGTTGCTTTCAAGCTTTTCAGTAGCCAACTTATCGTCGAAGTTATCTGAGTTCGTGAATTTTGTATCAAAGGTAAATGAGGTTTCTACTTTGCTGGCAATTAAATGGTTGTACTCAAAAAGGAGTCTCAGTAGGTCACTGTTGTTTTTCATTTCATGGTTCATGTCAGACTCACACTCTTCACTTTCATCTACGTCAAGCGCTGTAGGTACGTAGAACCTATTTTCGCTGTCGATGTAATGCGGAAGATGGTTGAATATGGGCTCCACTGAAATAACCTGAATGAGCTTGGTGTAGCGCCTGATATCGTTCTTCTGAATATTTTGAAACCGCTCGGATGGCTTCATCATCTGGCATAAGTTTTTTAATTCATTGATATGTGTATCGCGCAGGTGCTCGCACAGACGCCTGGCTCTTTCATAGGTGGTGTCATTCATTGTTGGTAGCGCCTGATCTAGCCATTCTTCTAGGTAGGTTTGAAGCCTGGCCTTCAACTCAACGGCATAGTAGTCGCGATTCTGATAGGGGTTTTCGGTCAGCAATTCCTCTAGGATATCTTTTGCCTCGATACGGCCTTCGTAAGCAGCTTTGTTTTCTGAAAAGCCGTCCTCTTGATTTAGTTTATGATTGTGTATTGCCTTGGTACTTATTTTTTCTGAGAGTAAGCAATAGTTAAAATTTATGAGATTATCACTGACCGTGATGGACTGTTTCTTACATATATTTTTTATCAGTGCTTTGGTCAGTTCCTCAATTTCACCCAGTCCACAATGAAAGTTGCCTCCATAGCGGTAGAATTTCACTATTTCTCCGCTAGTGCCTTTGTGATCATCAGTGTTGTCTAGCTGTACAGATACGTGAAAGTAACGGGGCGTCCCTTTTATTTTGTCGTGTTCGATCAACGTGGATTGCTCCAGAGCCTTGGAGTAGCCACTACGATATTTACTAATCTTCGCTTTTACTTGATGGACGGTTTGTAGCTTTCCATCTTTATAAATAGCGAAGTCGTCACTACTATCTAGCTGAAGCTCGAAGTCCAAATCACCACCATGAATAAGCTTAAGTGAATGATATAGTGCAACTTTTCCTTGATAAACGAACCCGCTCCACGAAGATATCGCGCTGACTGGGTATTTTTCATCTTCTTGACTCACATGAACTCCTTGCTGCCAATGTGACGGAGTCATATTACTGTATTTATGGGGTTTTCTGTATTTGTTTCGTTTGTTTGGCGAAGATATTCTGTATTTTCCCGCCTTTATCAATAATATTGTCAGAATGGCTACATAATCAGTAGACACTTTCGAACCTTTCTTTGCCCAAACTCAGCTTATGCGATGCTTACAGTTTAGAGTCCTAACTCTAGCTGATAATTGTCCATGAAACGTGTTCTATTTAATGGCCATGACAACCAGAATGATACTTTAATACTCAGCGGTAGCTCGATTAAAACTCGGTTGTACAAATTAGTATGAAGCTTTATTTTTCATGCCAAACCTGTTGAAAATTATGTGAAAAATAACTATTCCCTACGGAAAGACGCAATTTTTGTGAAGAAGAACCTTGGTTTGTCACAATTTCAAACCGATGTTCAGACCCCGTAATGTCTCCTGGAATAGATACAAATATGTCTCGCATATTATCTACAAACATATTTTTATACTCTTCTTCCCGATATTTAACTTCCAGATCTTCAAGGTTTGTAGTTGGCCACCATACCGCTTCATTAATCCTTTTCCATTCCAGCCTGTTAAACAGGCTATGTATGAAGCCTTTACGTTCAACCTGTTTGTAGACTGAAAAACTATGCAAAAGCAATCCTATTTCGGAAGGATTAAAAACAACCAGATGTATAACGTGCCGATCATCTAGTTGAGTTGCTTTTATGTAATCAAGATATATATTTCCATTACGGAGTCGCTCCCTGTTTATAAGATAGGAGTTTCGTGTAACACGATTATTTCTATAATTTAGATAAAGAGCTAATGCTGCAACAATCAGACTTACAATGCTTATTGATATTGTGAAGTATTCGTGAATCATATTGAACCTCATAAACCTAACACCTCAAACACCAGCTCGTGAATGTTGGCAGTTTTTTGAGTGTTTTTTCAAAAAAGTGACAGTATTTACAAGTCCGAGTGATTTGACTTGTTAGGCCATGCTCTGCTTAAACGTGTTTCTTCCAATGTAGCGAGAAACTCTTTTCTTTCATGCTTGTAGTCAAAGTGACGATCAATTTCAGTAATATATCGATTACTATTGTATACCCAATTCTCTTGGGGCGAGAGGATATCAACCATAAGATCACCTACTGTACTTACGCCTGCAGCGTGAAATGTAAAAACCAGAAGTGAGGAATACACCTCTATTAGTAATTCAGTCACTTCTCGGAGTTGTTCTGCTCGATCAAGACCGATGGTAATGCCTTGTTCGTATAATGAGAAGCATTCCTCAATCTGCTTTGTGGATGCATGAACATATTCACAAGCTTTTCTTTAATTGTTCCACGCCACAGTTGTTGGTCTACATACAAATACCGCATGCTAGAATCAATCAAATATCGAATCTCTCGTTTTGCCGGATTAATTTCCCCTTCATTAAGAATTGTCACGATCATTATCGCTGATATGAAATAGTCATCAATATGACTGAGTGAAAGGGAATTATCTCGAAATTCAGTTCCACGATTCATTAACCTTTCAATATTTGTCCGATTTTCCATACACATTTCGCTGAGTGATTTTTAGCATAAACGTGCCGGAATGGATCGGTTTGAGTAAATCACATCAGTCATTGATTTTGATGTACAAACCAGTTTCATTTAGTCTTTTTTTGTACACTTTTAAGCATATTAGCTGTCCTCAGGTTGTTTTTGTTATTTATAATCATATCATATAGTTATGTATGTACATTAATGATTATGATGTTATTAGAGGCAGCTCATTGGTGCGTAGCAGGGGCTGAACGTCGCTTATTAGAAGATTTTGGTTATTGGTATGAACCGGACGGCCGAACTGAAAGAGTGCAGGCTGAGTTTGAAAAAGTAGAGATACGTCCTCAAGCGTATGAATGGATATTATCAGCCAGTGCCGGTTTCCCATTTTCAGTGAGTTGTGACAATTTAAATGGTGATTTTGAGCCAGACCGTTTAGGGTTTATGACGAAAGTACATAACGAAGTGCTGCGAATTTTACAACAAGGATTACCGGTACGTGTTGCTATGTTATCGAATGCGTTACAATCGCATTATCAAACACTTCCGCTAACACCTGAGCAGTTTATAGTTAGATAAATAGTGATTTAATGAAAGAGTAGAGAGAAAGATGATTATAGAATTGGAAGAAAAACTTCTGGAAGCGATTGACCAAACTGTGGCAACGGCATCTGACGATGAATTGTTTGCAGGTGGTTATTTACGAGGACATATCTCTCTTTCTGCCGCTGGTTGTGAAGCAGAAGGTGTGCAAGATGTTGAGGTGTTTAAGCAACGTATTCAAAGTAGTTTAGATCAAGCTCGTAATGAGCTAACGCCAGCGGACCAAGTGATCGTAGCGGATATGTGGCAATTATTGGTTGTGAAAATGTAGTTGTTCTGATTTTTTGAACAAGTTGATATAGGAAGTTGTCTGGTAAGCGATGAGTAATATCGTAAAGTAATATCCATCGTAAACAACAGCCAGTTTTGATAGGACTAATTATGAAAATTATCGCATTCGGTGCAAGTACAAGTTTTAATTCAATCAATAAAGCATTAGCGACTTATACTGCTAACCTTGTTGATGGTGCAGAAGTTGAAGTGTTAGATCTTAATGATTTCCCTGTGCCACTATTTAGTGAAGACACAGAGAAAGAACTTGGTCGCCCAGACGGTGCACAGTCTTATTTTGCAAAGTTAGAAAGTGCTGATGCCTTTGTGATTTCTTTGGCTGAACATAATGGTACTTATACTGCTGCTTATAAAAACTTGTTTGATTGGGCATCTCGAATTAATCAACAAATGTTTGCTCATAAGCCAGTTGTGTATCTTTCAACTAGCCCTGGCCCAGGTGGCGCACAAAGCGTTTTAGCCCAAGCGGTTGGTTCCGCCGATTTTTTCCACGCGGAAGTGAAAGCATCGGTTTCAGTACCAAGTTTTTATGATGTGTTTGATATGGAAAAAGGCGAAGTGACAGATGCTGACATTGCAAAGCAACTAGCGGATGCCGCGGCAAGCCTAAAAGCGTAATTCGCTTCTTTGAACAAACATATCCGAGGACGAAATATATTCAAAAACGGGATGAACTGTGATGGTTCATCCCGTTTTTATATTGTATGGCTTCTAGTTATTTGCCGAAGAGGCAAGTTCACTCTTCGGTGATCGGTCGACCTTTTAGCATTTTACGAACCCACATTCTTGCCGGATGAATTTTTTCTAATACTTCGAGCGGAAGAGGAAGTGGATCACCAGCTATTTGTGAAGCCAATACTTCGGCTAGTAATGGCGCAGAGCACAACCCACGCGCACCTAACCCTACCATACAAAATAGATTCGGATAATGTGGGATCTCTGGCATTAAATCGGGACGTTTCCGTAAGATTTGTGGGTCGAGTTTAGCGTAGCTTTCGATCACAGGTTCGAATTTAAACACGTTGCCAACAAAAGGTAGGTGGTCACGAGTGACGCTGCGAATACCTTGTCGAGAAAGGTTTTCACTAGTATCGACCTCATTCGGCCAGGATTGATTCGGTAAGCATTGCTTCAAACGCTCGCCGTTGCTGAGTTGCGCCATAGGATCAAATTCTTGGTCGATATTATTTCTATCATAACTTGCGCCAATACAATGATGACCGTTGTTTGGATTTTGCGGGGTCATATAGCCGTCATAACATAAGACGGTTTTGAGCTTACTCAGCGATTCCGTCGTTGGAATATGACTGACTTGGCCCTTTACCGAGGTTGCTGCAATCGCTTTTAATTGTTCAAAGCGAGAAAACTGGTGGCCATTGGCGACCACAACGGCTTGGTGTTGGAAATTCTTCTGTGAGTGATGAAGTGTCCAAGTTTGATCTATTTCATTATAAGAAAGTGATTCAATTTGAGTATTAAAGCGAACATCAACGTTTGCTTGCTGGGAAAGCTCATAAATAATCGCTTGCGTGAGTTGCTGCGGACATAACCAGCCTCCAAGAGGATAGTGAATACTTTCTTGGTCGATATCTAAACCGATGATGTGTGCAGTTTGCTCTGTGGTTAGACTATGCAGCAATTCTTGTGGGTAATTATTGAGTAGCATTTTATCGAGCTTTTTCTTGGCTTTACCACTCCAAGCTAATTGAGTGACGCCACATAAGTCGTAATCAAATTCAAGTTGTTGAGCGGCTTGCTTAACCAATTGACGAGCAAACAAGAAAGCGGGCGCAAAGAAACGATTAAGCGGCGATTCTGGCTCTGCAATCAGTGGGTAAAGTGCACCTTGTCGATTACCTGATGCACCCAGCGCTGGCTTATCATCTGCACAATAAAGGCTGATACTATGACCTCGACGATATAAGGCTAATGCTAATGTAGCACTCGCTACTCCACCACCGATAATTGCGATAGGTTTCTGACGATCAAATTGCTTAATAGGGTAGCGTTGAAACCAAGGAGCAAAGGTGTTTTTAGATAACGACTGCTGTTTAGTTAATGACAGTTGTAATATGCCAGCAATCATTTCACGTTTAGTACCAAAGCCTTTGACTTTTTTCATGTCAAATCCTGCTTCAATTAGCCCACGACGCACAAACCCTGCCGCGGTAAAAGTGGCGCAAGTACCTTCATCTTTGGTCAAGCGTGCCATGTGTTGAAATAACGTATCATTCCACATGTCTTGGTTTTTACTGGGTGCAAAGCCATCTAAGAACCAAGCATCCACAAGACCGGCTTCGGTTTGCGCCAGTTTCGGCAAGCTGTTATGAATATCACCAAACCATAAATCTAACGTGATCATGCCATCGGCGAGTATTAAGCGATGACATTCAGGAACTGCGATAGGGTAGTACGCTTGCAATTGTTTTGCGTAGTCAGCTAGTTCTGGCCAAACGGCATGAGCCTTAATCAGATCATTTATATGCACCGGAAATTTTTCGAAACTAATAAAATGCAATTGAGTTAATGGTGAGTCAGGTTGGTTTTGTTTAAATGTTTCAAACTCTTTCCAAACGGCGAGAAAATTAAGCCCAGTACCAAATCCGGTTTCCGCAATCACAAAACGAGATTGTGAGGCTTGTTGCCAGCGCGCAGGTAGATGATTTTGCTGGATGAATACATAGCGGCTTTCTTCTAATCCATTGGCATTAGAGAAATAAACATCATCAAATTGGTGGGAAACGGGAGTGCCGGATTCATTCCAATCCAGTTGAGCATTTTTGATCACGCGGATATTACCTGTCATTTTGTGTCAATTAGGGGCTATTATATACCCAAGAGAGCTCAAAATGCAGAGTAGTTAGTATTCTACTGATATAAGCAATGAACTTCTGAGTTAAACTCAGCTTTCATCATGTCACGCTTTTCGTTAGCATGACGATCAGAATTAATATATCCAAGTTATTTGGGTACACACTTTGAATCGGTTCGATAATTGGTAAGTAATTTAACCGATAGTGAATAAAGTTTACTCTCGAGAGTTAGGGTATCAAGGAAAGCTGACCACTTATTTTGTTAAGTCAGTTATCATTAAGCGATTTTTGAATTATAGGAACGTCACATGAAACGAGCCGTCATCACTGGCCTAGGCATTGTATCTAGTATTGGTAATAACGTAGAAGAAGTTTTAGCCTCTTTAAAAATAGGTAAATCTGGCATCACAGGTTCAGAGCAATTTAAAGAAGCGGGTCTACGCTCTCAAGTTTGGGGTGAGTTAAAAATTAACCCAAGTGAGCATATCGATCGTAAACAAATGCGCTTTATGGGTGATACAGCATCATTCGCTTACCTGGCTATGCAACAAGCGATTGAAGACTCTAAACTAACAGAAGATCAAGTTTCAAATGACCGTACTGGTCTAGTGGCTGGCTCTGGTGGTATTTCTTCTCAAAACCAAGTGATTTCTGTAGATACTCTGCGTGAAAAGGGGGTTAAGCGTATTGGGCCATACATGGTTCCACGTACTATGGCATCATCGATCTCAGCGTGTCTTGCTACACCATTTAAAATTCGCGGTGTTAACTACAGCATCAGTTCTGCATGTGCGACATCAGCACACTGTATTGGTCACGCACTTGAGCTTATTCAATTAGGCAAACAAGATGTTGTGTTTGCTGGTGGGGGTGAAGAGCTTCATTGGTCATCTGCAATGATGTTTGATGCGATGGGCGCACTTTCCACTAAGTATAATGAAACACCAGAACGTGCTTCTCGTACTTATGATGCAGACCGTGATGGTTTTGTTATTTCTGGCGGCGGCGGTATGGTCGTTATCGAAGAACTAGAGCATGCACTTGCTCGTGGCGCAAAAATTTACGGTGAAATTGTAGGTTACGGCGCGACTTCTGATGGCTACGACATGGTAGCACCATCAGGTGAAGGCGCAGTACGTTGTATGAAGATGGCAATGCAAAATGTTGATGATATCGACTACGTAAATACGCACGGTACTTCAACACCAGTTGGTGATGTGAAAGAACTGGGTGCAATCCAAGAAGTATTTGGTAAAGACAGCGGCGGTAAATGCCCAGCGATTTCTGCAACCAAAGCAATGACGGGTCACGCACTAGGTGCGGCAGGCGTTCATGAAGCGATTTACTCAACATTAATGCTTGAGAATAACTTTATTGCACCAAGCATTAACGTAGAAACGTTAGATCCAGCAGCGGAAGGTCTAGATATCGTTACAGCACCGCGTGAGCAAGAGTTGAAGACAGTCATGTCAAACAGCTTTGGTTTCGGTGGTACTAACGCAACGCTAGTGATTAAAAAATACGAAGCTTAATTCTCTTCGTAATGGAAGCTGCAGCTTTGTCGGCGACGTTTATTCGCCCCAATCATTTAGGTTAGCTAAGTGATTAGGGACTTATTTACTTGTCTCCTCACTGCAACTCCAATTATTTTAAGAATAATTGCGACATTTAAAGTAAATAATCCTCGGCTTAGGTCGGGGATTTTTTTATCATTAAAGAAATTAGTTGTTCATGAGTGTAAAAATGAAAATAGTCATTGATGAGAATATGCCGTATGCCGAAGCCTTGTTTAGTCAACTAGGGGAAGTTGAGATGAAATCTGGGCGTAGTATAAACATGGATGATTTAATCGGGGTAGATGCATTAATGATTCGCTCTGTGACCAAAGTGAATGCTGCGTTATTAGCTAAAGCGGATCGTTTAAAGTTTGTCGGCACCGCGACTGCCGGCATGGATCATGTAGATCAAGAATTGCTAGCCGATAAAGGCATTACGTTCAGTGCGGCACCCGGTTGTAATAAAGTCGGGGTGGCGGAATATGTCATTAGCTCTTTATTGGTGATCGCTCAGCAACAAGGTTTTTCTGTATTCGATAAAACCGTGGGAATTATCGGTGCAGGTCAGGTGGGTAGTTATCTTGCACAATGTTTGCAAGCAATTGGCATTAAAGTACTACTCAATGACCCACCAAAACAAGCTCAAGGTGATGTGCGAGAGTTTGTTGATTTAGATACTTTACTCGAACAATCCGATGTTATTTCCCTTCATACACCGATTACTCAAACGGGGCAGTGGCCAACACATCATCTTCTTGGTGAGCTAGAATTAAACCAATTACGTGGCGATCAAATTTTAATTAATGCTGCTCGTGGTCCAGTGGTGGATAATCAAGCGTTAAAAATACGCTTGCAACAAGCGGATGGTTTTACTGCGGTTTTGGATGTGTTTGAACCAGAGCCGAATGTAGATTTAGAGCTGTTGCCTTTGCTGACTTTTGCTACCCCACACATTGCAGGCTACGGACTGGAAGGGAAAGCGCGTGGCACCACGATGATCTTTAATCGTTTTTGCGAGTTTCTGCGGTTAGATAATCGAGCCAATCCAGATGAGTTATTACCAATTGCTCCAGTGCCTATGGTGAATTTATCAGTGGGCTGGACAGTAGAGGGTAAGAAAAACCAAGCATTACTGCACAATTTAACTCAGTTGATTTATGATGTGCGCCATGATGATGCGGTTTTTCGTCGAGAGATTGCTCAAGCCGATCCAGCAAGACAGGCTCAAGCCTTTGATGCAATGAGAAAAGACTACTGGGATCGCCGCGAATACAGCGCGATAACGTTAGCTATGCATCAAGAATCGAACGTCGAACTGACGCCTTTTTATCATTTAGGGTTTAAGCGCGCTTAATGAGCGTATTAAGCCTTCAATATGCTCCATATTTAAATTGAGGTTTTCATGAGTCAAGAATTTAACGTTGCTATCTTTGGTGCAACTGGTGCCGTTGGTGAAGCTATGCTTGAAGTATTACAAGAGCGTAAGTTTCCAGTAGGTGATCTTTATTTGCTCGCCAGTGAGCGTAGTGAAGGGAAAACTTATCGTTTCAATGGTAAAACAATTCGCGTTCAAAATGTCGAAGACTTTGATTGGTCACAAGTGCATATCGCTTTATTTTCAGCCGGTGGTGAGTTATCAGCAAAATGGGCACCTATCGCCGCTGATGAAGGCGTTGTCGTAATTGATAACACTTCTGAGTTCCGCTATGAATTTGATGTGCCACTTGTTGTGCCAGAAGTGAACCCTGAAGCGATTGCGGAATTTAGAAACCGTAATATTATTGCCAACCCAAATTGCTCAACTATCCAAATGTTAGTGGCGTTAAAACCAATACATGATGCAGTCGGCATTGAGCGTATTAACGTTGCAACTTATCAATCAGTGTCTGGTGCAGGTAAAAAAGGTATCGATGAATTGGCAGGCCAAACCGCTAAATTATTGAATGGTTTACCTGCTGAAAAAGATGCTTTTACTCAACAAATCGCGTTTAACTGTATCCCACAAATTGATGTGATGATGGAAAATGGCTATACCAAAGAAGAAATGAAAATGGTGTGGGAGACGCAAAAAATCTTTAATGATCCATCCATTCAAGTGAATCCAACTTGTGTTCGTGTACCTGTATTTTATGGTCATGCTGAATCTCTACATATTGAAACTCAAGCCCCTATTGATGCTGAGCAAGTGATGGATATGTTAGAACAAATGGAAGGTGTAGAAGTATTCCGCGGTATCGACTACCCAACTCAAGTTCGTGATGCTGGTGGTAAAGACACGGTAATGGTTGGACGTGTGCGTAATGATATTAGCCATCACAGTGGAATTAATATGTGGGTTGTTGCCGATAACGTACGCAAAGGAGCGGCAACCAACGCAGTACAAATTGCCGAAGTGCTGATTCGAGATTACTTCTAAGATTGATATTCAAGTAATATCAAGATACGACATTGAATTGAGCCCTATGCTGAGAAGTGTAGGGCTTTTTGGATATTGCTATCCATCATTTCTCCTTACTGCTCTCATTTGACCGTGAGATCATTTTATTCGATAAAAAACAGTAAGAAATGAAGGATTTTTATCAGCAACACTACCCGAATGGGGTTATTATCTATATATTTAAATTTATTGATTAAACCTTTGGATTAGCCGAATTTTTATGCGCCGTACATTCAAACATTTCATCGCTCCCGTCATGCTACTTTTGGTAACCCAAATTTCGGTTGCTTGTGCTGATGACAGCAGAGTCACAATGGAGCCATCAAATCATGTACCTGCGCAGCCTATTTCGGATGTAGCGGCATTTGAACCGACGGAAGATATCGCATCAATTTATGGTCCGACTGGTGAAGATGAAACCCTATGGTCAATTGCTAAAGGCTACCGTCCTAGCAAGACTGTTTCGGTCGCCCAAACTGTATTAGCAACGTATAAGTTGAACCAGAACGCCTTTGAAGACCATAATATCCATGGCTTAATCCCTGGCAGTGTATTACGTTTACCGACACTTGAAGTGATAGAAAAAGAGTCAACTCAAGATGCCGTCGATATTATTCAACGTGATAAATTGCGACCAGTTCCATCACAAGTGGATGAATCCATTCAACCCCCTAAACCGGCAACATTAGCTGACTACCCATCAACACAACCTTCTCCAGGTTTATCTAATAGCGATAACGCGAAAACGTTGAATGAAAATTTGAATGGGAAACAGCAAGCAATTTCTGATGAACAATCAGAATTGGTTGCTCCAGTTAATGCTCAAACGACAATTAAATCTCAACAGAGTACTGAGTCACAACAGACGACTCACTCACAACAAACATTGGATATTCAAACAGATGCAGAGCAGGTTGAACTGACTCAAGTTGAAGCGATGAATGACCGCCTCACTTCAGAGTTAGGTAAAATACAGCAGCAACTCAATGAACTGAAAATCTCATTGAAAGCAGATGAGCAAAATCGTCTGCAAATTAATGAAGCAGACGCACAATCCACGTCTATTGATACTCCTCAAACATTTATACGTATAGCCAATCAGTATCCGTGGTTGTGGTTTATTATTTTATTACCACTTGTGTTAATTCTATTTATTATTCGTCTATTGTTTACTCGCCGGCCTAAGCGTAGCGAGGAATTAGATCGTCTAGTCGCACCTCAAGAAAAAATTGAACCAGTAAAGTTAGTGGTTGACACTGCACCCATACAACCACAAGTTTCCTCAGAAACAGAAACAGAAACAGAAACAGAAACAGAAACAGAAACAGAAACAGAAACAGAAACAGAAACAGAAACAGAAACAGAAACAGAAACAGAAACAGAAACAGAAACAGAAACAGAAAC
>NZ_JBHGNY010000012.1:0-110341 GCF_053544035.1 Vibrio sp. E150_018
CACAGATTGATAGGTTTAAATTGTTAAAGAGCGTTGTTCTTATTGAAATCGCTTAGTGCGTCTCGTTGAACAGGGCGGCCATTTTAGCGATTTAAAAGCTCGTGTCAAACACTTTTTTAAACTTTTTTCGCTAACCTTTTTGATAAGGTTTTGACCTCTGACTCGTTGCTGCAGCTAGGCTGCGTGCTCCGTGTCAGTGAGGGCGCATTATAGAGACCTGACTCACATTAGCAAGGGGTTTTTTATGTTTTTTTGCTTTTTTTGATCGTTTGGTTATTTTTGAATCAAAAAGGGCCATTTTATGTAGTTTGCTTGTGGTATTTCGCCATAATTAAACAAGATAAGGAGTAAAAATGAACCATATTCGTAGCTATAAAGGTATATCCCCTCTCATTGGGGAAAATGTATATATAGATGAGTCATCAATTTTAATAGGAGAAATACAAATTGGTAATGATTCTAGTATTTGGCCATTAGTGGCGGCTCGTGGGGATGTGAATCATATCCACATTGGCGAACGAACTAATATCCAAGATGGGTCTGTTTTACATGTCACCCATAAGAGCGTAGATAATCCAGACGGCTTTCCTCTTATAATTGGTAACGATGTCACTATAGGTCATAAAGTCATGTTACACGGCTGTACGATTCATGACAGAGTATTGGTTGGCATGGGTGCTATCATTTTAGATGGTGCGATTATTGATTCCGACGTCATGATCGGAGCCGGTAGTTTAGTTCCACCCGGTAAGCGTTTAGAAAGTGGTTACCTATATGTGGGCAGCCCAGTAAAACAAGCCAGACCACTTAAAGATGAAGAAGCAGCATTTTTATTTAAGTCTGCCGATAATTATGTGATTAATAAAAATGACTACCTGACCGAAGTAAAATAGTCATCATACAATTAGCCCAATACGATTTCACCTGTTGGGCTAAATTTCTCGTCCTCTATTGCTTCTTCTGCTAAATCTTCAAGATCGAAACGAACACGCTCAAAAGCCATTAATGCATTTTCTTTGCTCACCTTTGTATCATCTAATTGAGATAATAAGCCTAGAGAAGCGATACAATCTATAAGCTGTCCAGCTTGTTGAGCTTGGAAAACAACCGTCTGACGCTTATCGTCCCACTCACAGCGATCCGAAAAAAGGATATTTTGGTTCATTATTTAGCACTCTATTTCTTTAACTCTCTAAATTACGGCGTATCTCTCTCATCACCTGACGTACACTCGGACGTAATCCACGCCATAACATAAAGCTTTCAGCCGCTTGTCCGACTAACATTCCCAAACCATCAAAGGCATGAGATACACCGTTCTGTTTTGCCCAATCCGTAAAATGTGTTTTACCGGCCCCGTAGCTCATATCATAACTGACACTATGTGACATGAAGATCGCGGTGCTGATATCTGGTAGACCACCAGTCAGCCCCGCTGAAGTAGAATTAATGATAATATCAAAGCCAGAATCAATACTTTGCATCGACTGTGCCGAGATAGAGCCATAAGGCATGAAGGTTTCTGCTAACTCTTCAGCTTTACTTAAAGTACGATTGGTTATCACGATATGTTGCGGTTGCTGATCAAGTAATGGTTTTAATACCCCGCGAGCCGCACCGCCGGCACCAAGCAGTAAAATTCTCGCCCCTTTAAGTTGGGCGTGATTTTGCAGTAAATCCTGAACTAAACCTTCACCATCAGTGTTATCACCAATAATCAAACCATCATCAAGCTTCTTTAATGTATTCACCGCTTGTGCTAACTCTGCCCTTTCTGTTAAGCGATCAGCAAATTGATAGGCATCTAACTTAAACGGTGCGGTAACATTGCAACCTTTACCATCTGCAGCAAAAAACTCACGAGCGGCTTGCTTAAAACTATCAACAGGCGCTTCAACAATGCCATATTCCATTGCTTGATTAGTTTGACGAGCAAACAAAGTATGAATAAAAGGTGATTTACTGTGTTTTATCGGATTACCGAATACCGCGTATTGATCGAGTGTTTGCATGAATAGGCCCTTTCCTTGCCCTTAAAGAGTAAATAACCGCTACCATTCTCGTGGCTGTAAATAGTTTTGATATAAGTTGGCTTCTGCTGAATCATTTTCCGGAGAATAATCATATTCCCAACGCGCCAACGGTGGCATTGACATGAGAATAGACTCAGTACGCCCACCACTTTGTAGGCCAAATAAAGTACCTCGGTCATAAACTAGGTTGAATTCAACATAACGACCACGGCGATATAGCTGGAACTGACGTTCACGTTCGCCATATTGATGGTCTTGTCTTTTATTCACTATGGGTAAATAGGCTTGCGTAAACCCTTCACCCACTGATTTCATATAATCAAAACAGACCGAAAAATCCCATTGATTTAAGTCATCAAAGAATAATCCTCCGACACCACGAGTTTCATTACGATGAGGCAAGAAGAAGTATTTGTCACACCAAGCTTTATGCTCATCGTAGACATCATCACCAAATGGCGCACAAATCGCTTTGGCAGTATCATGCCAATGCTGGCAATCTTCCTCAAAAGGGTAGAACGGCGTTAAATCAAACCCTCCACCAAACCACCAAATCGGTGCTTCACCTTCTTTCTCGGCAATGAAAAAGCGAACATTCGCATGAGAGGTCGGAATATAAGGGTTTTTAGGATGGATAACTAATGACACGCCCATCGCTTCAAACTGACGGCCCGCCAATTCCGGTCGATGAGCGGTTGCCGAAGCTGGCATCTTATCACCAAACACATGAGAAAAATTGACTCCGCCTTGCTCAAACACTTGACCATCTCGAATCACCCGGCTACGGCCACCACCGCCCAGCTCTCTTTGCCAAGCGTCTTCAATAAATTGGTTGCCATCGACCGCTTCCAATTGAGCACAAATCGAATCTTGTAAGCTCATCAAAAAGATTTTGACCGCGTGTTTATCAACTTGTTGAGTACTATTAACCATCAACCTACTTCTCTTATTTAATATTAGCCTTGTTTAAAAGCTAACCTTGTCTTAATACGTTCGATGTTTTGGCATCACGAATTTCTGTTGGCTGAGTTCTTCCGCCCACTTGCCCTTGTAGAATCGCCACCAGCTTATCACCGAGTTGACACTCAACCTCTTCCGTAGTGCGACAAGGCTCTAACCCAGTCAAGTTAGCACTAGTTGAAGTAATTGGCTTACCAAAAGCTAAACAGAGTTGTTGTACTAAAGGATGATCTGTCACACGAACCGCAATTGAATTAAACTGTCCAGTGAGATGAGATGAAATCCCCACTTTAGCTGGCATTACCCAAGTCACAGGGCCAGGCCAAGTAGACTGCACCGCTTGCAGTTGTTCATCAGTTAACTGAGAGTCATCAATGTAAGGCAATAGCTGTTGATAATTAGCCGCAATCAAAATCAATCCTTTATCTACCGGGCGCTTCTTTAACGCTAACAACTTGTCGATGGCAGATATATTATCAGGATCACAACCGACCCCAAATACACCTTCGGTTGGATAAGCGATGACTTCTCCTTGTTGCAAAGACTCAACAACAAATTCAAAATTATTCACTATAATTTTCTTCCCTGTACAAACGGTAATAGCGCCAGTGTATAAAACCTTATCGCCGATGACTAAAATTTTTTCATCTCAATGTCATTTATTCAGATCAGAATATAGAAACAAGCTGACGCAAACGTTTTCCTTGTCGCGATTTCACAGTATAATGGCGACAATTATTGTATTAATAGCTTGAGTCGTTAAGGAGTGTTCGATGACTGTTGGAATCATTATGGGTTCAAAATCTGATTGGCCAACCATGAAACTTGCCGCAGAAATGCTGGACCGTTTTAATGTACCGTACGAAACAAAAGTAGTATCGGCTCACCGAACTCCTCACCTATTAGCTGAATACGCAGAAAGCGCAAAAGAACGAGGCATTAAAGTGATTATTGCTGGCGCAGGTGGCGCGGCTCACCTCCCAGGAATGACCGCGGCTTACACAAGTCTTCCAGTACTTGGTGTACCGGTTCAATCTCGTGCGCTATCTGGCGTTGATTCACTATACTCAATTGTCCAAATGCCTAAAGGGATTGCAGTAGGTACTCTCGCGATTGGTGAAGCGGGTGCCGCCAATGCAGGTATTCTAGCGGCGCAAATTATCGGTACTCATAATGAAAGTGTAATGGCTCAAGTAGAAGCCTTCCGTAAAGAGCAAACTGATACCGTACTGGCAAATCCGAATCCAGCTGAGGATTAATATTCATGGCAAACAAACACGTTTTAGTACTAGGTGCAGGCCAATTGGCACGAATGATGTCTTTAGCCGGTGCACCATTAAACATCAACATCTCAGCATTTGATGTCGGTAGTGAGCAAATTGTTCATCCTCTGACCCAAAATGTCATTGGTCATGGGATAAATAATGCGATTGCTTCTGCAGATGTGATTACCGCTGAGTTTGAACACATCTCGCATTCAGTGCTCGATATTTGTGAAAAAAGCGGTAAGTTTCTACCCACAACCCAAGCCATCAAAGCTGGTGGTGATCGCCGTATCGAAAAGCAACTACTTGATAATGCGAAAGCGGCTAATGCCAAATATGCGATTATTGAGAAACGTGCAGATCTTGATGCAGCGATTGAATTTGTCGGCATTCCGATGGTGCTGAAAACAGCACTAGGTGGTTACGATGGAAAAGGACAATGGCGCTTAACCGATGCGAAGCAAGTCGATCAGATCTGGAAAAAAGTCTCGGCGGCTATCGAAGCGACACCTCATCAAGCGGTGGTAGCGGAAGAATTTGTGCCTTTTGAAAGAGAGGTGTCGCTAGTCGGTGCTCGCCGTGCAAACGGTGAAGTCGCGATCTACCCTCTTGCTGAAAATGTTCATGTTAATGGTGTATTGAGCCTATCGGTCGCCATTGATGATCCAGAATTACAATCTCAAGCCGCTGAAATGTTTACGGCGATTGCTGATCAACTCGACTACGTAGGTGTATTGGCGATTGAATTTTTCGATGTCCAAGGCAAATTGCTGGTCAACGAAATCGCGCCACGAGTACATAACTCAGGTCACTGGACGCAACAAGGGGCTGAAGTTTGTCAATTTGAAAACCATTTACGCGCCGTGTGCAATTTACCACTAGGAAGCACTCAAGCAATTCGTCATACCGCAATGGTCAATATTCTCGGGCAAGATAGTCTGCCAGAGTCTGTTCTTTCGATGCCGCAATGTCATATTCACTGGTATGGAAAAGAGCAGCGCCCAGGCCGTAAGATGGGGCACATTAATGTTGGTGCTGACTCTCACCAAGAAATGAAACAAGCCCTAACCCAATTGGTCTCAGTATTAGATCCAGCCGCGTTTCCGGAGCTGAAAGACCGAGTCGCTAAGCTTTAAATACGACTACAAAAAAGACCCGCATCAGACAAATGAGTGGGGGCGGGTCTTCTTATGTTAAAGATATGTTATATAAAAACTAAACAAGCTTTAACTATCTAGCTTTGAGTATGCTGGCACTTACGATCAGCACACTGAATTTTAATACCATTAGCTAAACGTTTTTCGATTAACAAGGGAAAGCCACACTGTTGGCACTCACCTTCAAGCGGTAGTGAATTGATTGAAAATTTACACTTTGGATAAGCATCACAAGCATAAAAGCTCTTTCCAAAGCGAGATTGACGTTCAACTAATTTACCCGTTTTACACTCAGGACAAGTTAGGTTCAATTCTGACGCTTGTTCAGGTTGCGGAGTGGAAGATTCAATATGATGACACTCAGGAAAGCGACTACAACCAATAAACATGCCATAGCGCCCTTGCCTTAACACCAACTCTCCCGGTAACTCATTACCACCACACTCAGGACAAGGTACACCCAGTTCTTTTATGATATGGCCATCGTTTTGATGAAGTGGTCGAATAAAATCACACTCAGGATAACGCACACAACCCAAAAATGGCCCGTGCTTACCATGTCGTAATTGCAATTTGCCTTGGTGTTCTTCACCACACTTAGGGCAAGACTCATGCTCTAACGCATGTTCATGGGCGGAAAATAATTGTTGGTCGATTTTGTTATTCATTAGCAGCACGCAAATTAATGTACTAAACCTTGTTCAGTCGAGTAGAGTAACTCTTCCATTTGAGTGTAAGCATTTTCATTGCCCGGTACATTAAACAGTACCATCAAGATCACCCACTTAAGATCGTCCAAACTAAACTCTTGGGTTTCTAAGCCCATCACACGGTCAATCACCATTTCGCGAGTTTCTGTAGTCAGTACTTGGACTTGTTCAAGGAATAATAAAAAACCACGACAAGACACATCTAAGCGCAGCATTTCTTCTTGGGTAAAAATACGCGTCGAACTAGCCGAGCCAGTCGCCATATCGAGGCGTTCACCTTGTTGTAAGGCAGCTAACCCTTCGAGCCAGTTTAATGCTTTATAAATTTCTTGTTGGTGAAAGCCTGCCCGCAGTAACTCATCTTCAAGTTCGTCTTGATCAATCATGAGGTCTGCATCGCTATGAATATAGGTTTCAAACAGGTACATAAGAATGTCCATCATAGCTTTACCCTCCGCGGCAACACTTTATCTTGGTTTATTCCCACTATTAAGAATATAACCTCCAGGAACAGAAATAACATGTCCAGCTAACTCAAGCTCTAATATTTGCATCATTACTTCGTGTACCGGGATATGGGTACGCTGAGACAAAATATCAACTGGTGTTGGATCATTTCCTACGTTAGCTAACAGTTGGGGAAATGGCAATGGTTGGGAGTGATTAACTGTTATTTCCGACGTCGCCTGTTGTGTTAAGTTTAGCTGAGTTTGTACCGGTTGATATACATAAGAAGACCGAGATAACGCCGGATTTAATTCATCCAAAATATCTTGTGGGCTCAACGCTAGAATCGCCCCTTGCTTTAATAACTGGTTAGTTCCGGCAAACCCCGGCTGATAGATTGAACCTGGCAAAGCAAACACGTCTCGATTTTGCTCTAGTGCATAACGTGCGGTAATTAGCGAGCCACTACGCTCTGCCGCTTCTACAACCAACACACCTTGCGATAAACCGCTAATAATTCGATTGCGACGAGGAAAGTTTTCCGCGCGAGGTTTTGCATCCGGCCTTAACTCAGAGACCAAAGCACCACCTTGCTGTAAAATTCGTTCTGCTAAGCCTTTATGTCGTGAAGGGTAGATCTGATCGACACCAGAGCCTAACACTGCTACGGTCGTCCCTTGTGCCAATAAAGCACCATCATGGGCATGACCATCTACCCCTAACGCTAAACCACTGGTAATGGTGAGACCATTTTGAGCCAATTGATAAGCAAATTCTTTCGATGCCTTCAAACCATCCAAGCTTGCGTGACGGCTACCGACCATAGAAAATTGCGCGGAATTAACCGCCGCTAATTCCCCTTTGATAAACAATACCGGAGGATGCGAGGACATTTGACTTAATAGATGAGGATAGTTTTCATCTAATGGCGTTAGAATATGATGCTGTGAAGATTGTGCGAGCCAGTGTAAGCATCGCTCGACCTCTGGCTCGGCTTTGTGTTGAATATAGTCAATCTGGTTAGCTTTCAGCCCTAACTTTTGCCACTGCTGTGCCGAGTAGCCAACCAAGTTTTGTGGAGCGTCGACGCTCATCAGGCGGGCCAGCGCCACTCCACCCAGTTTTGGGGTAAAACTCAGCGTTAACCAAGCCGCCAGTTGAGCATCATTCATTTGCAAGCGGTTCCATAATCAAACGTTTCTATAATAAAAATTTGCACCATTAAGAAGCGTTATCAGCCTGTGGTACCGCTGTATGATTCGCTTGCGCATCAACGCCTTCAATCACCGGTTGCTCGGTTAGTGGAGACACCGCCAGAGAATTGACGCCAACCGGCTCTAAGCTCTGAGTGATGAAAGCTAAGCTGAATTTAGCATAAGGACGAATCACCACCATTTGACCAATTGAAACCGGCGGTAAATCTGCAGAACTAAAGCCATTAACACCGATTTCTTTTTCATAGCGGTAATCACCTTTACTGCCATAAACCACCGCACCTTGCTTAGCTAAATTAAAACTACTACCTTGAGTTAAGCCGTCATCAGTACCACGATCGATCACCACCACCTGGTTAGCTGCCATAAAGTGATGATCTTCTATTGAACCTTTAATATTGGCGACCAAACCAACCGGAGCTGGACGAGGTTGAAATATCGTCGATAAGGTTAAGTCATCACCAATCACTGGTAATACAATATCATTTTGCAAAATCTCTTGCTGTTGACTAACGACCTGTAACGCACTGGCTTTATCATTCGATTCTTTTAATTGCGCTTTGGCGACTAAACGTAATGAATAAGCGATAGCATCCACATCATCGCCACTACGTTGATATTTATCGATTAAACGATAGATTGCCCAATCAGGATGAGTCACTTTACCGTCAATATAAATGCGCTCATTGCGACTTAAGAATTTACGCCCTTCACTGGTGCCCAGTACTCGCAAGGCTTCTTCAAGTTGTTGGTCAGTCAATAACTGATCCGACTTTAAATATGGTGAGATTAACCCGTCCGATAAAGTAGAAATTGCTTGTTTATGACTCTTACGCACCTGCGGTCTGATTTTTTTCATTGGCTTTAAGCTCAACAAAGGCTGGCCATTTTGCCAAGTCAACGTCAGCTTATCGCCTGGGTAAATTAAATGCGGGTTGTCAATGTCAGGGTTCACCTGCCATAAACGCGGCCATAACCACGGACTATTAAGAAATAACGCGGATATATCCCACAGTGTATCGCCCTTTTTCACCACATAGGTGTTTGGCGCGCTCTCTTTTAGGACTAAAGGCGGAGTCGATTGAGTGGCGGCAATCACTGAAAAACTCACCACAAAAAAGACGAATAACTTCACTATAAATTGTGTAACTTTAGGCATGACCTGGATTCCTTGGTCGATATTTTGTCGCTTAATGTGATTGGATGCTGTCATTTGCCTTGTAAAATGTCTAGAATTGGAGCAATTAGGTTTAAGCTGTTTTCGGCACAGTTCAATATTTAGAGTGTATATGTCTGTATTACAAGTATTAACATTCCCAGATGATCGCCTTCGCACGGTAGCAAAACCGGTTGAAAAGGTGACTCCTGAAATTCAAAAGATCGTTGATGACATGATTGAAACCATGTACGACGAAGAAGGTATCGGTCTTGCGGCAACCCAAGTAGATATCCACCAGCGTATCGTAGTCATTGATGTTTCTGATGAGCGTGATCAGCCAATCGTGCTGATTAATCCAGAAATCATCGAAAAACGTGGCGAAGATGGCATTGAAGAAGGTTGCCTTTCGGTTCCCGGCGCTCGTGCATTAGTACCTCGCGCAGCGGAAGTCACAGTAAAAGCATTAAATCGCGACGGTGAAGAGTTCACATTTGAAGCGGATGATTTATTAGCCATTTGTGTGCAACATGAGCTTGACCACTTAATGGGCAAATTGTTTGTTGATTATCTTTCACCATTAAAGCGTAAACGCATTAAAGATAAGCTTGAAAAAATCAAACGCTTTAATGAGAAGAAACAATAATTACCCCAATCATTAATGAGGTTACCTTGAGCCAGTCTTTACGCATTGTCTTCGCAGGTACGCCAGATTTCGCCGCCCGTCACTTGGCGGCGTTACTTTCTGCACAAAAAGCTTCTGCATCTGAATATCAAATCGTCGCCGCTTATACTCAACCAGACCGCCCTGCTGGTCGTGGAAAAAAACTCACCGCGAGTCCGGTGAAGCAATTAGCACTAGAGCACGATATCCCTGTATTCCAACCTGAAAACTTCAAATCTGATGAGGCGAAACAGCAACTCAAAGAATTGAATGCCGATCTGATGATCGTTGTCGCTTATGGTTTGTTATTACCACAAGACGTTCTGGATACTCCGCGCTTAGGCTGCATTAACGTACACGGCTCAATTCTACCTCGTTGGCGTGGCGCAGCACCGATTCAGCGTGCCATTTGGGCTGGTGATGCAGAAACTGGTGTCACCATCATGCAAATGGATATTGGCCTAGATACCGGTGACATGTTGAAAATTGCCACCATGCCAATTGAAAGCACAGATACCAGTGCCTCTATGTATGAAAAACTGGCGCAGCTTGGCCCGAAAGCCTTGATTGAATGCGTAGAAGATATCAGCCAAGGGCAAATCTTCCCGCAAAAACAAAATGATGACTACGCCAATTACGCCAAAAAGCTCAGCAAAGAAGAAGCCAAGATAAATTGGGCAGATGACGCCGAGCATATTGAACGCTGCGTTCGTGCCTTTAATCCATGGCCGATGAGCTTCTTTAGTATTGCCGATAATAATGACCAGCAACATAACATCAAAGTATGGCAGTCACGAGTCGAGCCGCAACAAGCAGACCATCCGGTAGGGCAAATTATTCGCGCGGATAAAACTGGCATCTATGTGGCGACAGGTAAAGACACCCTAGTACTTGAACAACTACAAATCCCAGGTAAAAAAGCATTGTCGGTACAAGACATTTTGAATGCTCGCAGCCAGTGGTTTGAAGTCGGCAATATTTTAGGTTAATCGCTCGCTAAACGACGATAACCAACCAAGCAAGGCGCAGCGATGTGCCTTGTTTATTTTATCCATGTAACTGATTTATCTAACTTGCGACTTGTAAGTTATCGACAAGAGAAAACATCATGAACGTTCGTGCCGCTGCTGCAAAAGTATTATTTGAAGTTGTAGACCAAGGTTATTCGCTCTCTTCTGCGCTTCCTACTGCACAGCAAAGTATTCGCCCAAGAGATCACGCGCTATTACAAGAGATGTGCTACGGTGCATTGCGTTATCTTCCACGCCTAGAATCCATCGTTAACGAACTCATGGATAAACCGCTGAAAGGCAAACAACGCGTTTTTCATCATTTAATTTTGATTGGTATTTATCAATTAAGCTTTATGCGCATTCCACCACACGCCGCTGTTGGTGAAACGGTAGAAGGTGCTCAAGCATTAAAAGGCCCGCGTTTACGTGGTTTGATTAATGCGGTACTACGTAACTACCAACGCAATCAAGAGCAACTCGATACGCATGCAATTAGCCACAATGCGGGTAAATATGCGCATCCAAGCTGGTTATTAAAATTATTACAGCAAGCCTACCCAGAACAATGGCAAAAAATTGTTGAAGCCAATAACAGCAAAGCGCCAATGTGGTTGCGAGTCAATCGCCAACATCACACTCGTGATCAGTATCTAGAATTACTAAAGCGAGACGACATCGAAGCGGACATTCACCCACAAGCACAAGATGCACTACGTTTGCTGTCACCTTGTGATGTGATGACACTACCGGGCTTCGATCTCGGTTGGGTATCAGTGCAAGATGCTGCTGCTCAGTTATCCGTTGACTACTTAACGCCGCAAGATGGCGAATTGATTTTAGATTGCTGCGCCGCGCCGGGTGGTAAAACTGCGCATATTTTAGAACACACTGCCAACACAGAAGTCGTCGCGATTGATTGCGATGACAACCGCTTAAAACGTGTGCATGAAAACCTAGAGCGTTTACAGCTTCAGGCGGAAGTGATTTGTGGTGATGCCCGTTACCCAGAAGAATGGTGGAACGGTGAGAAGTTTGATCGCATTTTATTAGATGCACCATGTTCTGCTACCGGTGTGATCCGTCGCCATCCTGATATTAAATGGCTACGTCGTGGTAGTGATATTGAAGCATTAGCCGAACTACAAAGCGAAATACTCGATGCAATGTGGCGTCAACTTAAGCCAAACGGTACTTTAGTATATGCAACATGCTCCATAACACCACAAGAAAACGTCCAACAAGTTAGCGCCTTCTTGAGCCGCACTAACAATGTCGAATTAGTGGGTTCAGAGCGAGACAATCCGGGTCGCCAAATTCTTCCTGGTGAAGAAAATATGGATGGATTCTATTACGCGGTCTTACGTAAGACTGCATAATATAAATAAAAAATTGTTGAGACTGTGACTTCATTCCCGAAGCACATCAACTCAATATTGTGGTGACAATCCCTCACCACTTTGCAAGGTTAACTCAAGGTTCACTAAATATTATGAAAATCATTATTCTTGGTGCAGGACAAGTTGGCGGCACACTAGCGGAAAACCTAGTGGGTGAAAACAACGATATTACCGTTATTGACCGCAATACTGATCGACTCAGAGAGCTACAAGATAAATATGATTTACGTGTGGTCAATGGTTATGCCAGCCACCCTGATACCCTTCGTGAAGCCGGCGCACAAGATGCTGATATGTTGGTGGCAGTGACCAATTCAGATGAAACCAATATGGCCGCTTGCCAAGTGGCGTTTACCTTATTTAACACTCCAAGCCGAATTGCCCGCATTCGTTCACCAGAATACTTAGCCGAAAAAGATGCCCTGTTTCAATCCGGTGCCATTCCTGTCGATCACCTGATTGCCCCAGAAGAATTGGTTACCAGCTATATTGAACGCCTGATTCATTACCCTGGCGCACTGCAAGTGGTGAGCTTTGCCGAGAAAAAAGTCAGCCTAGTGGCAGTAAAAGCCTACTATGGCGGCCCGCTGGTGGGTAATGCGTTATCGACATTACGTGAACATATGCCTCACATTGATACTCGTGTAGCTGCAATTTTCCGCCAAGGACGCCCAATTCGCCCACAAGGTACTACCATTATTGAAGCCGATGATGAAGTATTCTTCGTCGCGGCAAGTAACCATATTCGTGCAGTAATGAGTGAACTACAGCGCCTTGAAAAAACTTACCGCCGTATCATGATCGTCGGTGGTGGTAATATCGGTTCAAGCCTCGCTAAATGCCTTGAAAAAGACTACAGCGTTAAATTGATTGAACGTAGTTACCAACGCGCAGAACAGTTATCTGAAGAGTTAGAAAACACTATCGTATTCTGTGGTGATGCCGCAGACCAAGAACTGCTCAATGAAGAGAATATCGACCAAGTTGACGTATTTATCGCGCTAACCAACGAAGATGAAACCAACATCATGTCTGCGATGTTAGCCAAGCGTCTCGGTGCCAAAAAAGTGATGGTATTAATCCAACGCAGTGCTTACGTTGATTTGGTACAAGGCGGTGCTATTGATGTGGCAATTTCTCCACAACAAGCGACGATTTCAGCACTACTGACTCACGTTCGTCGCGCCGATATTGTTAACGTATCATCATTACGCCGCGGTGCTGCAGAAGCGATTGAAGCAATCGCTCATGGTGATGAATCCACCTCAAAAGTAGTCGGTAAAGCAATTGGCGATATTAAACTACCACCAGGCACGACCATTGGCGCAATTGTCCGTGGTGAAGAAGTACTGATCGCTCACGATAGAACGATTATCGAACAAGATGACCACGTTGTGATGTTCCTAGTCGATAAAAAATATGTGCCGGATGTAGAACGCTTATTCCAACCAAGCCCATTCTTTTTATAAGAGTAAGAGAGTCGCATGGTTAACTATCGTCCCATATCGTTCGTACTCGGATTAGTGTTATCAAAAATCGCACTATTTATGTACGTACCAACTCTGATGGCATTTTTTACCGGTACCGACGGTTTTATTGAATTTGGTCAATCTTTATTAATTACCCACTTTGCCGCGTTTGTTTTTCTGTCACTTGGGCGTACCAAAAACTTCCGTCTCGGGGTGCGTGATATGTTCTTGATCACCACCTTAGTCTGGAGTGTCTCAAGCTGTTTTGCTGCTCTACCCTTTGTTTTTATAAACCATATCAGCTTTACTGATGCTTACTTTGAAACCATGTCAGGCATCACAACCACAGGCTCTACGGTATTAAGTGGCTTAGATAATATGTCACCCAGCATTCTACTGTGGCGCTCTACCCTACAATGGATTGGTGGCGTTGGCTTTATAGTCATGGCGGTAGCAATTCTACCTATGCTAAACGTTGGGGGGATGAGACTGTTCCAAACCGAATCTTCTGATTGGTCCGATAAAAGTAGCCCGAGAGCCAAAAATGTCGCAAAGAACATTGTGGTGGTTTATATCACGCTAACCTTTTTATGTATTCTTGGCTATCTATACACTGGTATGGGATTATTTGATGCAATTAACCATGCTTTTACTACCCTTTCAACAGGCGGTTATTCCACCAGCGATCGTTCAATGAATCACTTTTCGAATGGCGCGCATTGGATAGGTTCTCTGTTCATGTTCTTAGGCGGTTTGCCCTTCTTATTGTTTGTCACCGCTCTGCGCAAAAGAACCCCCAAAGCACTATTCCTTGATGCTCAGGTACGCGGCTTCTTTTATTTAGTGGTGACCACTAGTTTGTTGGTTGCGTTATGGATGACCTTCCGTAACCATTATTCATTTTTAGATGCGATTCGAATTTCAACCTTCAATATTATTTCAGTCTTAACTACCACCGGATTTGGCTTAGATGACTTTACCGCTTGGGGTGGATTGCCATCAGTCATCTTTGCTTTCTTAATGTTAGTCGGGGCCTGTTCGGGCTCCACATCTGGTGGTATCAAAATTTTCCGCTTTCAAATAGCCGCCACTCTGCTCAATAAACAGATAATGCGATTAATTCATCCATCCGGGGTATTTGTCCAGCGCTATAATCAACGCCCAGTGAACGATGACATCGTCCGCTCAGTGGTTGCCTTTGTATTAACTTTTATTCTGACGATAATTTTTATCGCGGGAGCATTAGGCGCTATGGGCTTAGACCCTATTACTAGTATCAGTGCTTCCATGACCGCGGTCGCCAATGTTGGCCCAGGAATGGGCAGTGTTATTGGGCCAACCGGTAACTTTGCGCCTCTGCCAGATGCGGCTAAATGGTTACTCAGCTTTGGCATGTTAATGGGTCGTTTGGAAATTCTGACTATCTTGGTGATTTTCTTCCCTGCTTTTTGGCGCACTTAACTTTATACCAATACAATTCATTATCTATTAGAACAAGACATAAATTTTCGATAAGTAGTTGCTCTACAATCAACGTCTTTATAAACGAAAGGTATAACACAGTTATCGAGGCTTTTAACAAGCAAGAATGATCATATAACTAGTGCGATTGGTATTACATATCTCACAGGGACAAAAATGGCAAGCCTAATCAGCTCGTCACTTTTATTCTTATATCGCTACTGGATTCTCATATCGCTATTGTCATGCAACTATTGCACACAGCCTCAATCGACTGAACTACCTTGTTACTGGATCCACGTACCCATAAATACTTATAAAGTGACAAATACAGCCACCAAGTACGAATAGATGCCAAATCGCATGGTTATAAGGAATTCGTTTGTTGGTGTAGAAAAATACTCCTAGTGAATAAATCACTCCGCCAGCGACCAACCAGATAACGGCTCGAATATCTAAATGCGTCGCCAATTGATAAACCACTACCAGCGATAACCAACCCATAATCAAATAACTAATCAGCGAAAAAGCCTTAAAGCGATAGACAAATGAAACCTTCATGATCACGCCTAAAAGAGCGATCGACCAAATTACGATCATCAATCCAATCGCTAAATCAGTACGCAGACCAACCAACAAAAATGGGGTATAACTTCCGGCGATTAATAAATAAATTGCGCTGTGATCTAAGGTTTTTAACCAACGCTTAGCTTTAGGGGAAGAAATTGAATGATATAACGAGGAAGCTAAAAACAGCACTATCACACTCGTACCATACACTGCCATACTGACATAAGTCATGGTGTCTGCATGGTTGGCATAAGACTTCATTAACAACACCACTAAAGCCACGACACCCAATATTACCCCTAGGCCATGGCTAATACTGTTGGCGAGTTCTTCACGAGCGGTATATTCTGCAGACGACATGGCCTACCCTCTAAAGCACACAATGAAGTATCTATTTTGACATATTGAGCTTACAAGTGTAAGCCCAAAATAATCATAATTGCAATTAAGTGCTTTGCTCTAAAAACTCCAGCACCTTCTTACCCGCTTCAAGCGGTGATTCATCATATTGCAAAACCAATTCACGCTTCAATTTATTACTACCAATGAAGCTTGATAGCATGCCGCCCATACCTTTCTTTTGACGATCCACTTCAAACCAGATCTTCAATTCATGTTCAGTCCGATAAGTAACAATTTCCAATTCACGCCAACGACCATGAAATTCACCATGGACTGGCACAAACTCAAACTCTTGCACAAATGGTAAATCAAAGCCCTTCACTGCTTCACACTCAACTTGGCGAATACGCAGTCCCGCTTCTTCTAAAGCAGAAAAAATACCATCTTCCAATGGATCTGGGCGCACGGTTAAAATATCGGTATCTTTAGGATCAGATGCTAAGGCAATATCTAAAGTGGTATCTAGCCACACCTTAGAGTCCCCTAGTGTGATCGGGGTGTTCCAAGGTACCTGTAAATCAACCGAGAACACTTTATCTTGATGTGGATTAATATCGAATGCTTCAGGTAAAGACCACTTATCCAACACATAAGTTTGCGCTACTTTATTGCCTTCTACTTTGCGCCCTTCAGGATTAATTCTCTCAGCACGATAACGACAGCACAGTTTTAGATAAATATTATCGATCGACTGCTCAGTTGCCCCACCATAAACATGCACATCAACCGACACGGTTTGCCCCGGATAGATCACATCTTGCTTTAAGATCGTATCGACGCGCGCCGAACCAATACCTAAACTCGCTAATGTTTTCTTAAAAAACGACATACCTGCTCCTCGTTTTTTTAAATTCCTGTCAATTTATTCACTTAGCGATAAAAAGGATATCGCTTTAGCAATTCTTTATGACTATACTATTACATAGTCGAAAAATTATTCGATTACTGGTCAAATTTAGGACAAACAATCAAAATACATAATGATTGGATCAGGTAACAATAGCCACGGATGTGCGTTTTTATAGGCAATAACTATATGCGTCCTGTTCCTGTTCGAGCTTCATTTTCTCGCGGTTCAGCTTCTCGTCGCCGCCACGGTTTTGCTACGGTTCCTGTAGCGAAAACAGCCAAAGCGCCAGTAGAAGCTCCAGAGCAAAAGTAATGTGGCTCAAAACTCGATATCTCAAGAGCGCAGCATCATTTAGGTGCTGCGCTTTTTTTATAATTTGCTACCGTACTGCAATAGTCCTTACTTTATCTATGGTGAAAAAATGAAATGCCATCGCGTTAATGAATTAATTGAACTACTCCACCCTGAATGGCAAAAAGATCCTGATCTAAACCTACTAGAGTTCATCGTTAAGCTTAGTCAAGAAGCGGGCTATCAAGGCAAATTAGAAGACCTTACTGATGATGTTCTGATCTACCATCTCAAAATGCGTAATAGTGGTAAAGAAGAAATGATTCCTGGCCTAGCAAAAGATCAAGAAGATGACTTTAAAACCGCACTGTTACGTGCACGTGGTATTATTGAGTAATGATGACCGGAAAGCCAAGTCACTTGGGTATATACTTGGCTTTTTAGTACATTTTCAATGATAATAATCTCAAAGCTAGATCCTCATTACACCTCATCACAATTCAATCAGATATACTGTGGCACAATAATTTCCGCATAACTAAATAAAGGCAACGTATCTTTATGTCGGACCAAGGGAGCTGCAATGAACCAAGATAGAATTGATGTCAAAGTCATAACCCCGAACACCAACCGGGATGCTAATGGCAAAATATATGTAAGAAAAAGCCAAGGGACATTTCAAAAAATGCGGCGTTATGGCGGATGGTTCCTAATGGTATTGTTTGCCTTTCTACCTTGGATCACCTATCAAGGTCACCAAGCCATTTTATTTGATTTACCCAAACAGCAATTTGTTTTCTTTGGCGCGACTTTCTTTCCACAAGATTTAACCTTATTGGCCATCATTTTTGTGATCGCAGCCTTTGGTTTATTTTTTATCACCACCTTTTTAGGGCGAGTATGGTGTGGTTACCTGTGCCCACAAACTGTATGGACCTTTATTTTTATCTGGTTAGAAGAAAAACTAGAAGGCTCAGCTAACAAACGACGCAAACAAGATAATAGTAAATACACAACCAATCTTATGCTGCGTAAAACCATAAAGCACATTGCTTGGTGGGCTATTTCGATTATCACTGGTTTAGTGTTTGTCGGTTACTTTATTCCCGTCCGTGAACTCTTTAGTGAATTTGCCACCTTTGAATTAAGCTTTTGGCCTGCATTTTGGGTATGGTTCTTTGCTGCTTGCACTTATGGTAACGCCGGCTGGATGCGCTCAATTATGTGTTTGCACATGTGTCCTTATGCGCGCTTCCAATCGGCAATGTTTGATAAAGACACCTACATCGTCGGCTACGATGCCAAGCGCGGCGAACAAAGAGGTCCACGCTCACGTAAAGCAGAAAAACCCGCTGGTTTAGGAGATTGCATCGACTGTAACTTATGCGTACAAGTGTGCCCAACCGGCATCGATATTCGTGACGGCTTACAATATGAATGTATCAACTGTGGCGCTTGTATTGATGCTTGTGATCAAACAATGGATCGCATGGGCTACCCTCGCGGTTTAATCAGTTACACCACCGAACATAAACTGGCGGGCAACAAAACCAAAATCATGCGTCCTAAATTAATTGGCTATGGAATTACTCTCGTCTTAATGCTAGGGCTGTTTATCAGTCAAGTGACAACAGTCGATCCGGTTAATATGAGTGTGCTGCGTGATCGCAACCAAATGTATCGAGTGGATAATCAAGGTTGGATAGAAAATACCTACACCTTAAAAATCCTAAACAAAACCCAGCAAACTCAGCAATATCATATTGATGTGGAAGGGTTAACCGATGTGAAATGGTATGGCAGCCAAACCATTCAAGTTCCTGCTGGTCAATTGGTGAGTAAACCACTCACTCTAGCGGTGAACCCTGATGAGTTAAGCTCGCCGATCATCAAGTTTAAGTTTATACTCAGCGACGATAGCGGGTTTAACCTAAATGTAGAAAGTCGCTTTATTAAGAAGCTTTAATTCACATAACAAGTTAACAATCACATAAGGAAGGGCTAAGTAATTGGCCCTTTTTATTATATGAATAACGATAATGCGCCAACCATGGCTTTCAACTTTGAAGCCTTAACGCCCGACTTTATGTGGTATGCCTTAGAAAGTATTGGTGTCAGAGCCGAATCGGGTTTACTGGCTCTTAACAGCTATGAAAACCGGGTATACCAATTTATCGATGAAGATAAAAAACGTTATGTAGTGAAATTTTATCGCCCACAACGTTGGTCACAAGCGCAAATCATAGAAGAACATCAATTCACCCAAGAATTACTGGAACAAGATATTCCAGTTGCTCCTCCTTGCGTGATTAATGGCATGACGCTACATCAATACCAAGGCTACTACTTTGCGCTATTTAAAAGTGTTGGTGGCCGTCAGTTTGAAGTGGATAATCTCGATCAAATGGAATGGGTAGGCCGCTTTATGGGGCGTATTCATCAAGTCAGCCAAGCTAAATCATTTGAGCATCGTCCAACTATCAACCTAGATGAATACTTATACCAACCGCGTCAATTACTGCAACAATCAAGCTTTATTCCAAGCTATTTAGAGAAAAGCTTTTTCAGCGACCTTGATATGCTGATCGAACAATTAGAACGACATTGGTTTGAACCTAAGCAACTCATCCGTTTACACGGTGATTGCCATCCCGGCAATATTTTATGGCGTGATGGCCCAATGTTTGTTGATCTTGACGATGCGCGTAATGGTCCGGCAGTGCAAGATTTATGGATGCTACTCAGTGGTGAACGTTCAGAAAAATTAATGCAGCTCGATATTATTCTTGAAGCTTATAGCGAGTTTTCACATTTTGATACTAATCAATTGAAACTGATTGAGCCTTTACGCGGTCTTAGAATGGTCCACTACATGGCTTGGCTGGCAAAACGTTGGCATGATCCAGCTTTTCCGATTGCATTTCCTTGGTTTAACGATGCAAAATATTGGGAAAATCAAGTACTGGCATTTAAAGAACAAATTTCAGCTTTGCAAGAACCGACGTTATCGTTAACACCACAATGGTAACTCACCTAAAATGAAATGGAGTTAATTCTACAATGAAAAAAATCTTTACCCTGTTTGCTGCTCTGGTATTGAGTTTTGCTGCTCAAGCAGAACGATTTCCTGAAGGTGATTACTACAAAGTGATTGACCTACCGGCTGCTAGCTCACCAACTGTGACTGAGTTTTTCTCTTTCTACTGCCCACACTGTCATGAATTCGAACCTATGATTGGCGCACTAAAAAAACATCTTGATGGAAATGCCGATTTTGAAAAAGTGCCGGTTTCATTCATGGGTGGCAATATGGGCAAGCCAATGAGTAAAGCTTACGCGACGATGGTTTCTCTAGATGTAGAAGACAAACTGGTTCCAGTTATGTTTAACCGCATTCATGTACAACGTAATCCGCCAAAAGATGAAGCTGAATTACGCCAAATTTTCCTAGATAACGGGGTATCTGCGGCTGATTTTGATGGTACTTATAACAGCTTTGCGGTTGATTCAATGGTACGTCGCTTTGATAAAGCCTTTAAAGATAGCGGCCTTTCTGGTGTTCCAACCGTTGTGGTAAACAACAAGTACGTTGTTGATGCGAGCAAAATTAAAGATATTAATGAGTACTTTGATTTAATTGATTTCTTATTGAAGAAGTAATCAAACCGACTCATAAACAAAACGGGAAGCGAATTGGCTTCCCGTTTTTTATTTGTTTTCAGTGCAGATAAAACCTACATTAAATCACTAAAACTTATTTATAATTATAAACTTACCTACAATCAAAAACCTAGCATTAAAACTCTATACCGCTTGTGCCGTTAACTGCTTTAATAAGCGATCCATATTGCGATAACCTAACGCTTCCGCTAAATGGGCTTTTTCAATCCACTCTGCTTGTGATAAGTCAGCAATAGTACGGGCGACTTTCAAGATACGATGATAAGCACGCACCGATAATCCCAATTGATGGAGCGCTTGTTCTAAAAATTCCGCATCCGCTTTAGCAAGTTTACATACTTGCTCAATTTCACGGCTGTTTAATAACGCGTTGACCTTACCACTGCGCGCTAACATCAATTGACGAGCTTGCCAGACTCTCTGTTTGACTACTTGCGTTGGTTCTCCGCGATCACCACCTTGCGATAACGTTCCTTTTGGTAATGCAGGAATTTCAATCGACATATCAAAACGATCCAGTAATGGACCAGATAAACGACTCAAATAGCGCAAAATAGTTTGTGGATTAGCGCGGCTTTGTGAACCTTCATAATACCCAGTTGGGCTCGGGTTGAGTGCACCAACCAATTGAAATCGAGCTGGGAAACGGGTTTTTCCGGCAGCACGAGAAATAATAATTTCACCCGATTCTAAAGGTTCACGCAGCGAATCTAACACTTTGCGGTCAAATTCCGGCATTTCATCTAAAAATAACAAGCCATTGTGCGCTAATGAAATTTCTCCTGGCCTTGGGATTGAGCCTCCGCCGACTAACGCTGCCATTGAACTAGAATGGTGAGGAGAGCGAAATGGCCTATTTTTCCAGTTATGATGATTAATTTCTAATTCCGTTAATGAGGCCACCGAAGCACTTTCTAACGCTTCATCATCACTCATCTCTGGTAACAAATCACATAAACGAGAAGCCAACATGGTTTTTCCGGTTCCCGGTGGGCCTAAAAATAACAAGTTATGCGAACCTGCCGCGGCAATTTCGAGTGCCCGCTTACCTTGCTGCTGACCAATAATATCTTGTAAGTCACGATCATTATTTGTCTTAGGTTGTACGTTGTCAGTAGTAAATAATCCCATGGTTTGCTGACCACATAGATCAGCACACACTTCCAATAAGGTAGTCGCTGATTTATGCACTTCTTGGCCAACGAGCGCTGCTTGATCGCCATTATCTTTTGGGACGACTAAGGTTCTCTGTTGTTTAATACAAGCTAATGCTGCGGGAAGTACACCTTTAACTCTTCTAAGTTCTCCAGACAAAGCCAATTCACCGACAAACTCATGGCTGTCGAGTTTATTAATTGCGATTTGTTGAGAAGCAGCCAAAATACCTAATGCAATCGGCAGATCAAAACGACCTCCTTCTTTAGGTAAATCGGCCGGCGCTAAATTGACCGTGATTCTTTTGGCAGGAAATTCAAAGTTTGAATTTAAAATTGCGCTACGCACCCGATCTTTAGCTTCTTTGACCGTGGTTTCTGGAAGTCCGACTAAAGAAAATCCCGGCATACCGTTGCTTATGTGAACCTCAACGGTCACCTCTGGCGCCTCTACCCCCACACAGGCTCGACTATGTATGATTGCTAATTCCATTTATCTATCCACTTCTTTTATATTTTGATTAGGTACTCCTGTATACAAGCTTTGAAGTAAGCCATATGGTGAAAAAAGTGTGAGTTTTTGCTTGTAATATGATCAATTTATGTGATACCACTAATACTACAGATTACGTTACGCTTTCAAATGGAATTGGAATGAACCCTATCGCTCGTATTCACACTCTGATTATTCTCCTAGTCGTGGTCATTATTCGGTCCGCGCGGGGATTAGTGAGCGATAAGTAACACCAAACACTATCAAGCCCCCGCACTTTAAGTCGGGGGCTTTTTTTTATCTCTTTTTAAACATAAAAATTTACCATTGGTCATGACAATAATAATAAATTAATACCAATAAAGTAGGACAAGGAATACGCCTCATGCAGACACAATACATGGAAGACAAACCGCAAAACGCGCAGGAGACTAAACGATGAATGGAGCAGAATTAGTAGTCAGCGCACTACAGCAAGAAGGTATAAAAACCGTATTTGGTTACCCTGGTGGCGCAATCATGCCAATTTACGATGCCCTATATGATGGCGATGTCGAACATATCTTATGTCGTCACGAGCAAGGTGCTGCAATGGCAGCGATCGGGATGGCTCGTTCAACACAAGACGTTGCCGTTTGTATGGCTACATCCGGCCCCGGTGCCACTAACCTAGTTACCGGTCTTGCCGATGCCCTCATGGATTCGATCCCGATTGTTGCCATCACAGGACAAGTTGCCAGCACTCATATCGGTACCGATGCTTTCCAAGAAATGGATGTAATCGGTATGTCACTATCGTGTTGTAAGCACAGTTACTTAGTGACGGATATCAACGATCTCGCTCCCACTCTTTCTGAAGCCTTTGAGTTAGCCAAATCTGGTCGCCCCGGTCCAGTATTAGTCGATATCGCTAAAGATGTTCAATTAGCTCAAGCGCCAACCAAGATACTGCCTGAATTTACTCCCCCTTCGATTCCAGTTGCAACTCAACAAGCCATCGAAGAAGCTCAGCAAGTTTTATCTAATAGTCATAAGCCTGTTTTATATGTCGGCGGCGGTGTTCAACTCGCTCATGCAACCGATACAGTACGTGAGTTTTTAAAGTTAAACCCAATCCCAACCGTCAGCACTCTAAAAGGCTTAGGCACCATTGAGCGTCATTATCCACACTACCTAGGTATGCTTGGCATGCATGGCACCAAAGCCGCTAACCTAGTCGTGCAAGAATGTGACTTATTAATAGTAGTCGGTGCGCGTTTTGATGACCGAGTAACCGGCAAGCTAGATACCTTTGCGCCACACGCCAAAGTGATTCATTTAGATATTGACGCAGCCGAATTTAATAAACTTCGTCATGCCCACGCGCCATTACGCGGCGATCTCAACCTACTACTGCCGCAACTGGAAGTGAGTAATGATGTTACTGAGTGGAACGAACATTGCGACCGTTTAAGAAAGAAATTCAAATGGCGCTACGATCACCCGGGTGATTTGATTTATGCGCCAAAATTGTTGAAACAACTGTCAGATATGATGCCAGACAGTTCGATGATTTCGACTGACGTAGGCCAACACCAGATGTGGGCAGCTCAACATATCCAACCGCGCGCGCCACAAAACTACATCACCTCAGCTGGTCTTGGTACCATGGGCTTTGGTTTGCCAGCAGCAATGGGGGCTAAAGTTGCACGTCCAAATGATGAGTCAATTCTGATCACTGGCGATGGCTCTTTTATGATGAACATCCAAGAGCTTGGAACATTAAAGCGTCGCAAAATTCCAGTAAAAATGGTGCTGCTAAACAACCAACGTTTAGGCATGGTTCGTCAATGGCAATCACTATTTTTTGATGGTCGCCACAGTGAAACTGTTTTAGATGACAACCCAGATTTCATCATGCTAGCTAAAGCATTTGATATTCCGGGTAAAACGATTACTCGCAAAGAAGAAGTTGAGCCAGCATTAAAAGAGATGCTCGCCAGTGAAACGCCTTACTTATTACACGTTTTAATTTCAGAAGAAGAAAATGTTTGGCCATTAGTGCCACCGGGCGCCGCAAACCAAGATATGTTGGAGAACACCTAATGGACAGATATCAATTAAACATAAAAGCAGACGACAAACCCGTATTGTTAGAGCGAGTGTTGCGCGTGATTCGACATCGTGGTTTTATAATCCGACAAGTGATCGCCACCGTGAACCACGAAAGTAATGTTGCAACAGTGGAAATCATTGTTGATAGCAACCGACCTATCACGATTTTGATCAATCAGATTGAGAAGCTATGGGACATTCGCACCGTCGAAACTCAACTGCTGCAAACACATTTAGTAGAAGAATAAAAACATCGAATTGAAAAGGAAGACCGAGATGGCTACAAATACCGCAGATTTTATTTGGTTTAATGGAAAAATGGTGCCTTGGGCTGAGGCTAATGTCCACGTCTTAACGCATGCTATGCACTATGGTACTTCGGTATTTGAAGGTATTCGTTGTTACAATACTCCAAATGGTCCAATTGTGTTCCGCCATAAGGAGCACATGGATCGTTTGAAAGATTCAGCAAAAATCTACCGCTTCCCAATTCCATATTCAGTAGAAGAAATGATGGAAGCTTGTCGTGAAACTCTACGCGTTAACAAGTTAGATTCTGCTTATATTCGTCCATTAGGTTTTGTCGGTAATGTTGGTCTAGGGGTTTGCCCACCAGTCGATTCAGAAATGGAAGTGATCATTGCCGCTTTCCCTTGGGGTTCTTACCTAGGTGAAGAAGCTTTGGCTAATGGTGTCGATGCAATGATTTCAAGCTGGAACCGCGCTGCGCCAAACACCATTCCAACCGCGGCCAAAGCCGGTGGTAACTACCTTTCTTCTTTATTGGTCGGTGGTGAAGCTCGTCGTCATGGTTACGATGAAGGCATTGCATTGAGCGTGAATGGTTATATTTCAGAAGGCGCGGGTGAAAATATCTTCGTGGTGAAGAATGGCAAGATTGTCACACCTCCTGCCACCAGCTCAATTCTGCCGGGTATTACTCGTGATTCAATTGTTATCCTAGCCAAAGAGCTCGGTTATGAAATTGAAGAAGCCAATATTGCTCGTGAAGCACTCTACCTTGCCGATGAAATCTTTATGACTGGCACTGCAGCTGAAATTGTACCTGTACGTAGTGTCGACCAAATTACGGTTGGCGCTGGCAAACGCGGTCCAATTACCGAGCATATTCAATCAAGCTTCTTCGGCTTATTTGACGGTACTACCGAAGACAAATGGGGCTGGTTAGATCCAGTATACCCTACAAAATAAATGACTTTTTAACTCACTTTATAGAATTTAAATATATCACTCTATCTCCAAAGTAATTGAAGTTGCAACGAAACAACAACTGAATAAATCCCCTGGGGCTTAGCTCGTCTAAGACTTCTTTTTAAGAAATGGGGACGAATGAACGCAGTTAACAAAGCTGCAACTTCAAGTACGAAGGAGAGATTAAAAGGATTTAACACTATGCCTATTTATCGCTCCGCCACTACCACTCACGGCCGTAACATGGCTGGCGCACGTGCTTTATGGCGTGCCACCGGTGTAAAAGAAGAAGACTTCGGTAAACCAATTATCGCTGTAGTTAACTCATTTACTCAGTTTGTTCCCGGTCACGTCCACTTAAAAGACATGGGCCAACTGGTTGCCGCTGAAATTGAAAAGTCCGGTGGTATCGCCAAAGAATTTAACACCATCGCGGTGGATGATGGTATCGCTATGGGTCACGGCGGCATGCTGTATTCCCTACCATCGCGTGAATTGATTGCTGATTCTGTAGAGTATATGGTTAATGCTCACTGTGCTGATGCCATGGTCTGCATCTCTAACTGTGACAAGATCACTCCAGGAATGTTGATGGCATCTTTACGCCTAAATATTCCAGTAATCTTTGTTTCTGGTGGACCAATGGAAGCTGGTAAAACTAAGCTTTCAGATCAACTGATCAAACTGGATTTAGTGGATGCCATGATCCAAGGTGCGGATCCAAAAGTGTCTGATGAACAAAGTGAAAAAGTCGAGCGCTCTGCTTGCCCAACTTGTGGCTCATGTTCAGGCATGTTTACCGCCAACTCAATGAACTGCTTAACAGAAGCGCTAGGCTTAAGCCAGCCAGGTAATGGCTCTATGCTGGCCACTCACGCTGACCGTGAACAACTCTTCCTTAAAGCAGGTCAACGCATTGTTGAACTGACGAAACGTTACTACCTCGAAGATGATGACTCTGCATTGCCACGTAATATTGCCAATAAAGATGCCTTTGAAAATGCTATGGCACTCGATATCGCTATGGGCGGCTCAACCAATACGGTTCTGCACTTATTAGCGGCAGCTCAAGAAGGTGATATTGACTTTGTGATGGCGGATATCGATCGAATGTCTCGTCAAATTCCTAACATCTGTAAAGTGGCTCCCTCTACTCCAAAATACCATATGGAAGATGTTCACCGTGCTGGTGGTGTTATGGCGATTTTGGCAGAACTGGATCGTGCAGGTCTTATCAACAATCAAACCAAAACAGTCCTTGGCCTCACTATGTCTGAGCAATTAGCTCAATACGATATCATGCAAACGAAATCGGAAGAGGTGAAGAAATTTTTCCGCGCAGGCCCTGCTGGTATTCGTACCACTAAAGCCTTCTCACAAGATTGCCGCTGGGATACGCTCGATGATGACCGTGAAAATGGCTGTATTCGCACCAAAGCAAACGCTTTTAGCCAAGATGGTGGTCTTGCAGTACTCAGCGGTAATATTGCACTTGATGGCTGTATCGTAAAAACAGCCGGGGTTGATGAAAGCATTCTAAAATTCCAAGGCCCAGCGGTCGTATTTGAAAGCCAAGAAGATGCAGTTGAAGGCATTTTAGGTGGCAAAGTCAAAGCCGGCGATGTAGTGGTTATTCGTTACGAAGGCCCGAAAGGTGGCCCGGGTATGCAAGAAATGCTCTACCCAACTACTTACCTAAAATCAATGGGCTTAGGCAAAGAATGTGCGCTATTAACTGATGGACGCTTCTCTGGTGGTACATCAGGTTTATCGATTGGCCACGCCTCTCCAGAAGCAGCCAATGGCGGTACTATCGGTTTAGTAAACCAAGGTGACACGATTACCATCGACATTCCTAACCGTACCATTGAACTCGAAGTGAGCGAGCAAGAATTAGCAGAACGCCGCGCTAAACAAGATCAACTTGGTTGGAAACCAGCCGCTCGAGATCGCAGTGTATCTTTTGCATTAAAAGCTTACGCGATGTTAGCCACCAGCGCAGATAAAGGCGCGGTACGTGATAAATCTAAGCTTGAGGAGTAAACCTGATGCCAGATGAATCCCAACCGCTCAATTTGCCACATACTGGCGCAGAATACCTGCGCCACATTTTGCGCGCCCCCATTTATGAAGCAGCGATCGTCACTCCTTTTCAAGAAATGACCCGCTTATCGGAACGCTTAGGCAATAAAGTACAAATCAAGCGTGAAGACCGCCAGCCAGTTCACTCTTTTAAACTGCGCGGCGCCTACAATATGGTCGCCAGTTTAACCGAAGCACAAAAACAAGCCGGAGTGATTACGGCATCGGCGGGTAATCACGCTCAAGGTATTGCGCTATCTGGTCATTTACTCAATATCAAAGCTATTATCGTGATGCCGACCACGACACCAGATATCAAAGTTACCGCAGTACGTAACTTTGGTGGTGAAGTATTACTTCACGGTAGTAACTTTGATGAAGCCAAAGCCGAAGCTGAACGTTTAGCCCAATTACATGGCTATTCCTATGTACCACCTTTTGATCACCCATTAGTGATCGCTGGCCAAGGTACGATCGGTATGGAAATGCTGCAACAAAACGGCCATTTAGATTATATCTTTGTGCCTGTTGGTGGCGGTGGTTTAGCAGCCGGTGTGGCAGTGTTAATCAAACAATTAATGCCCGAGATTAAAGTGATTGCGGTTGAGCCGGAAGATTCTGCTTGTTTAAAAGCCGCACTCGATGCAGGTAAACCTGTGCCACTTGATCGCGTTAGCATGTTCGCCGATGGTGTGGCAGTAAAAATCATAGGCAATGAAACCTTCCGCGTCTGCCAAGCATACCTTGATGGACACATTACGGTTTCGAGCGATGAAATTTGCGCGGCAGTCAAAGACATCTTTGAAGATACTCGCGCCATTGCGGAACCTTCTGGTGCACTCGCTTTAGCCGGTTTGAAGAAGTTTACTGAACAACATCAGCTACAAGGTAAGCAACTTGGTACGGTGCTCTCTGGTGCCAACACCAACTTCCACGGACTACGCTATGTTTCAGAACGCTGCGAGCTAGGTGAAAAACGTGAAGGTTTGTTAGCAGTCACTATCCCTGAGCGTAAAGGCGCGTTCTTTGAATTTTGTCATCTAATCGGTGGCCGTGCCGTAACTGAGTTTAACTATCGTTATAACGATGATACGCAAGCCAATATTTTTGTCGGTGTTCGTCTGCAAGATGGTCAACAAGAGTTAGATAATATTGTTGAAGATTTACGCCATGGCGGCTATCCAGTAGCAGACCTGTCTGATGACGAAATGGCCAAGCTACACGTTCGATACATGGTGGGCGGAAAGCCACTCAAACCATTAAAAGAGCGTTTATACAGCTTTGAGTTTCCGGAATCCCCTGGCGCACTACTGAACTTCCTCAGCACCCTAGGCACTCATTGGAACATTAGCCTATTTAACTACCGTAACCATGGTGCAGATTATGGCCGAGTGTTATGTGGTTTTGAGCTAGAAGATTCCGACTTAGAACGCTTTTCAGCTCATTTAAAAGAGTTGGGTTACCAATATAAAGATGAAAATGACAGCCCGTCGTATAAGTTCTTTTTAAGTTAATACGAAAAATTGATGCGGCTTACAATAAAAACTAAGCCGCTATCATTTTATATATCTTCCTATTTTCCCCTCCACTCTGTATTTTATACTCATTGAATATAATGAGGTTTATACAATGAAAATTGATTTAACCCACTTAGTGACGGAAAGCCGAAATACTGCCAGTGCTGAGATTGATACTCTTTCAACACAAGAGATGCTGACCATCATTAACCAAGAAGATCAAAAAGTCCCTCTGGCGGTAAAAGCAGAACTACCCAAAATTGCTCAAGCAGTCGATGTGATCACCCAAGCGTTTGCCTCTGGTGGTCGATTGATTTATATGGGCGCAGGCACTTCTGGTCGACTCGGTATTCTTGATGCAAGTGAGTGCCCGCCAACTTATGGAAGCAACCCAGACCTAGTAGTCGGTTTAATTGCGGGTGGTTATCAAGCTATTTTAAAAGCGGTCGAGAATGCCGAAGATAATCTCGAACTCGGTCAGTCAGATCTTGAGTCACTAAATCTAACCAACAAAGATGTGGTAGTGGGAATCGCCGCCAGTGGCCGTACGCCTTATGTGATTGGCGGTTTGAAATATGCTAATTCAGTAGGCGCGACTACGGTATCACTGGCTTGCAACCCGGGTTGCCCAATGGAAGCACAAGCCAAAATCGTAATTACTCCGATTGTCGGTGCTGAAGTGGTGACTGGTTCATCTCGCATGAAAGCGGGTACCGCACAAAAACTAGTACTGAATATGTTAACCACTGGCGCGATGATTCGCAGTGGGAAAGTCTTTGGCAACCTAATGGTGGATGTAGAAGCCACTAACGCCAAACTCATTCAGCGCCAAACCAATATTGTGATGGAAGCAACGGGCGCGACAACTGAGCAAGCGGAACAAGCACTGAACGCATGTGACCGTCACTGCAAAACCGCTATTTTGATGCTTCTAGCTGATATTGATGCTAAGCAAGCAAAACAGCGTTTAACACAACATAACGGCTTTATTCGTAGTGCACTTAATCAGTAAAATTAAAGTACTGCAGACAATCCTGTAGTACTTAACACAATCTATTATTTAAGCCAATCTTGATACATTTTCTGGCTATCGCCAAGGTAGTCTATTAGCCATTCCACCAGCTTATTGTCTTGGTTCTTACGCCACACTAAACAACAAGCGCTTAAGGGTTTATCACCCGTGAGGTCCACTTCAATTAAATCACCTTGCTCGATAAAAAATGATGCCATGTGACGCGGCATATACCCCATTCCAACTTTATTTTTTAAACACTCAATCGCACTAAACCAGTTAGGCAGTAATAAACGACGCTGCTGCGCGGAATGCCAAGTATGACGCTTGGGTAGAATAGTTGAGGTATCATCCAAACAAATGGCTGGGATCGCGGCTAAATCGTTATCGGTTAATTCGCTTTGACTCGCTAATGGGTGATCGGCGGCCATCACATACGCCCAGTCAATGCTGCCCATAGGTTTAACGCCATAATCACCACTCACCGGAATCGCTGAAGTAGCTCCTATCACAACATCTGCCCGCCCTTCAGAAATTGCTTCCCATGAGCCATTAAACACCTCCATATTGATCTGCAATTCGGCATAATCGAAAGTGTTATAAAAATCCTCAATTAAAGGTTTTAACTGCTCAAGTTTTACGATGTTATCTAAAGTTAGCTTAACGGTTTTATGGTAACCGCTTTCGACTCGTTTGGTTTGCGCTTTCACTTCTTCCATTTGACGCAATAACTGGCGTGCTTCTTTAATAAAGTGTTCCCCAGCTTCGGTTAATTGCACTTTTCGAGTTAATCGATGAAATAGTTTCACACCAAGCTCTTGTTCAACCTGACGAACCGCATAACTTATCGCCGAAGGGACTTTATGTAATTGCTCTGCCGCGGCAGTAAAACTGCCCATACGCGCTACGGTATCGAGCATTTGTAGTGATTGCTTTGAATACATATTCCCTTCCACTTAGCTGATTTTTCTATCTATCAAAAAAATTGAACGATGAGTTAAAATTATAACGTTTAATTTCTCAGATAGAAAAATTTATAATGCGGTTAATCTTTGGCATTACGTCAATTTCTATCCTGAATGGTCGCTTTATGAATATCACAAAAACACAATTATTTTATCTTGCTGCATTATCCATGTTGGGCTTTGTTGCCACCGACATGTATTTGCCAGCATTCAAAACCTTAGAAGCGCATTTTTCTACTGGTCCAGAATCAATTGCTTTATCTTTATCGATCTTTTTGGCCGGTATGGCTTCTGGCCAGCTGTTATGGGGTTTAGCTTCTGATAAATTTGGTCATCGTAATACACTAGCCACTGGCTTAGTGCTGTTTTCCTTGGCTTCACTCGGTTTAGGTTTTAGCCAAGAAGTATGGCAATTATTGACTCTACGCTTTATTCAAGCAATTGGGGTTTGTGCGCCAGCGGTGATCTGGCAAGCGATGGTGATTAAGCGCTACTCAAGCTCAGTTAGTCAACAAGTGTTTGCTTCGATTATGCCGTTAGTGGCTTTATCGCCTGCTATCGCACCACAACTTGGTGTTTTCTTGATGAGCCACTTTGGTTGGTCGAGCATCTTTATTTTCTTAACTGTAGTTGGTGCCGCGCTAACTTGGATGACACTAGCTCAACCAAAAGATCCAGCAGTCGAACCAAAACAGACGTCTATCAAGCAAGATATTAAAGGCTTGTTTGGCTCTCGCGTTTACCTAGGTAACGTATTAATGTTCGCTATGGCTTCAGCATGTTTCTTTGCCTACCTTACCGGTATGCCAGAAATCATGACATCTATGGGCTATGACGCGAAAGATATAGGTTTAAGCTTTGTTCCTCAAACCATTGCATTTATGGCCGGTGGTTACTTTGGTAAACGTTATGTCGCCAAACTCGGTGATAGTAAGGTATTAAAAGCTTTATTAGCCCTATTCACGGTTTCATCTATCGTGATGTTTATTGCCTCGCAAATGAACATCAGCACGATTTGGCCTGTGTTGATCCCGTTCTGCTTTATTGCTGTCGCGAATGGTGCGTTATACCCAATCGTAGTCAATCGTGCACTATCCAGTTGTAAAAACAGCCCTGCTACCGCTGCGGGGCTGCAAAATAGCTTACAGATTTGTATCAGTGGCTTAGCCAGTGCTTTAGTGGCGGCGTTTGCCAGCCAAGCACTGCCAACCACTGGTTTTGTTGCTGTGTTATGTACGCTTGGCTTATTAGCTGGTTACTTGTTCTCAGTATCAAAAGTAGAAGTGACTGCGGAGTTAGTGGAAGAAGTATAGTTTCTCGTTTCTCGTTTCTCGTTTCTCGTTTCTCGTTTCTCGTTTCTCGTTTCTCGAGGCTAGATACAACAAAGCCCACTCAGTTTGAGTGGGCTTTTTAATAGTAACGAAATAAACTATTTCTTTTTCGTTGGGCGCTTCCAACCAGCAATGACACGCTCTTTCGCTCGTGTGATCACTAATTCATTCTCAGCCACATCTTTCGTTACTGTGGTACCAGCACCAATGGTTGAACCATCGGCAATCGTAACAGGTGCGATTAATTGAGAATCGGAACCCACAAATACATCATCGCCAATGGTAGTCTTAAACTTGTTCGCACCATCGTAATTGCAAGTGATCACGCCGGCACCAACATTTACCCGATCACCAATTTGTGCATCGCCTAAATAAGTTAAATGGCCTGCTTTAGAGTCTTCACCTAAGGTGGCATTTTTGATTTCGACAAAGTTTCCCACGTGAGCAGCTTTTTTCAGATCAGAACCTGGGCGTAAACGCGCATAAGGCCCGACAGTACATTCTTCACCAACAACAGACTCTTCAACAATGCTATAAGGGTAAAGAATAGCGTTATCTTTAATCTCACAATCTTTTAATATACAGCCAGCACCGATCTGGACATTATTACCAATGGTAACTTTACCTTTTAAGATAACATTAACATCAATTTCAACATCCATTCCAAAGTGTACTTCTCCACGTAAATCAAAACGATTTGGATCACGCAGCATCACACCTTGTTCTAATAGTCTTTGTGCCTGCATTGACTGATAGGCTCTTTCCAGTCTTGCTAGCTGGGCTCTATCATTAACGCCCTCAACCTCTATAGGGCTGACAGGATGAACCGCTTCAACGGCACGGCCTTCTTTATGGGCCGCGGCAATAATATCGGTGAGATAATATTCGCCTTGAGCATTTTCATTTTTAAGCGCGGAGAGCCAACGCTTTAAATCACCGCCAGTGGCAACCATCACGCCGGTGTTGATCTCTTTAATTAGCTTTTGTTCTTCCGTAGCATCTTTTTGTTCAACAATCGCCACAACTGGGCCATTTTTACGAATAATACGGCCGTAACCTTCTGGTTTTTTCAAAATAACCGTTAGTAGCGCAATACCACCATTTGGTTGAGCATCGAGTAAGTTTTCAATGGTTTCACTAGAAATTAATGGGACATCACCATATAAAATAAGAACTTTTTCATCGTCAGAAAAATCGGGAGCCGCTTGATTTACCGCGTGGCCGGTTCCAAGTTGTTGTTCTTGTAGTACCCAATTAACTGGCTCAGCACCTAAAGCTTCCTTCATTTGATCACCACCGTGGCCATAAACCAAATGAATATTTTGAGCACCCACTTTGGCACAAGTATCAATGACATGTTTTGCCATCGGACGACCAGCTAAGCGGTGCAGGACTTTAGGTTTTTCAGAATACATGCGAGTACCTTTACCCGCAGCAAGAATGACAGCACTAAAATTCATAAAGCATTACCTATAAGATTAATCTGCAAAGATTCTACCTTAAAAGTAGTTACTTTGACCAAAGTTTGAGACGCACTAACAAAAAAACAACAAAAAAGGCGACCTTAGGCCGCCTTTTATTCTTACTCTATTACCGCTAAAACTTAACGATGTGATTTACGCGTTAATTCAATTACTCGTAACTGAGCGATTGCTTTCGCCAGATCACTGCTCGCTTTAACGAAGTCAATGTCGCCATGCTGATTCTTAATATTTTCCTCAGCTTTGCGTTTGGCTTCTTCAGCCTTAGCTGCATCTAAGTCTTCACCACGGATTGCGGTATCAGCCAGTACTGTTGCAGTACCCGGTTGAACTTCAACCATACCACCAGAAATATAAATAATTTCTTCGTGGCCGTGTTGTTTCACTAAACGCACCATACCAGGCTTAATAGCAGTCAGAAGTGGAGTGTGTCCTGGGTAAATACCTAGTTCACCTTCACTACCTGTCACCATAAAAGATTCGACAGTACCAGAAAATAATTTTTTCTCAGCACTTACGATGTCTAGGTGAAAAGTCATAGCCATGTTGCCTCCTAATTAGCTTATAGCTTAATAAACTCAGTGTTTAAATTTAAACGTCTTTGTCTGTTAAACTTAAAGCTTCTTAGCGTTCTCTACTGCGTCGTCAATCGAACCACAGTACATGAATGCTTGCTCAGGAATATCATCGTAGTCACCAGCGATCAGACCTTTAAAGCCGCGTAGTGTTTCTTTTAGAGAAACGTACACACCAGGGTCACCAGTAAATACTTCCGCTACGTGATAAGGCTGAGTTAGGAAACGTTCAATCTTACGAGCACGAGATACAAGTTGCTTATCTTCTTCAGATAATTCATCCATACCCAAGATCGCGATGATGTCTTTTAACTCTTTATAACGTTGTAGAGTAGTCTGTACACCTTGCGCTACATCGTAGTGCTCTTGACCAACCACTAGTGGATCTAACATACGAGATGAAGAATCTAGTGGGTCAATCGCAGGGTATAGACCCATAGCTGCGATGTTACGGTTAAGTACAACTGTTGCATCCAAGTGAGCAAACGTTGTCGCTGGAGATGGGTCAGTTAAGTCATCCGCAGGTACGTATACCGCTTGTACAGAAGTGATAGAACCATTCTTAGTAGAAGTGATACGCTCTTGAAGCACACCCATTTCTTCCGCTAGCGTTGGCTGATAACCTACCGCAGATGGCATACGGCCTAGTAGAGCCGATACCTCTGTACCCGCAAGGGTATAACGGTAAATGTTATCGATGAACAGTAGTACATCACGGCCTTCATCACGGAATTTTTCCGCCATGGTTAGACCAGTCAATGCTACGCGTAGACGGTTACCTGGTGGCTCGTTCATTTGACCGTAAACCATTGCTACTTTTGATTTTTCAGGCTCTTCGATATTTACAACACCGGCTTCCTGCATTTCAAAATAGAAATCGTTACCTTCACGAGTACGCTCACCAACACCAGCAAACACTGATAGACCTGAGTGTTGTAGTGCGATGTTGTTGATAAGTTCCATCATGTTAACGGTCTTACCTACACCTGCACCACCGAATAGACCGATTTTACCACCCTTAGCGAATGGACAAATTAAGTCGATTACTTTAACACCGGTTTCTAGAAGTTCAGTTACGTTCGACTGCTCTTCGTAGCTTGGTGCAGCACGGTGAATCGCATAGTTTTCTTCTGCGCCAATTTCACCACACTCATCGATAGCATCACCTAATACGTTCATGATGCGACCAAGTGTTTTTGTTCCTACTGGTACTGAGATTGGAGCGCCTGTATTAACCACTTCCAAACCACGACGTAAACCATCAGAGCTACCCATTACGATTGCGCGAATTACGCCACCGCCAAGTTGCTGTTGAACTTCAAGAACAAGACGTTCTTTTGCGTCAACAACGTTCAGGGCATCGTATACACGAGGTACACTGTCCTGTGGGAACTCTACGTCGACTACTGCACCGATGATCTGTACGATCTTACCTGTAGCCATCGTTAATCCTCTAAACTATTAATTTACCTAAGCTTCATTCAAATAACGAAACCTGATTTAACAATAAAATTAAACTGCTGCTGCACCAGATACGATTTCTGATAGCTCTTGTGTAATCGCCGCTTGACGGGCTTTGTTATACACAAGTTCTAAATCTTCAATCAGATTACTCGCATTATCTGTTGCTGCTTGCATCGCAATCATTCGGGCTGCCATCTCACATGCGAGATTTTCTACCACGCCTTGATACACTTGAGATTCAACATAACGTCGAAGCAAAGTATCTAATAACGGCTTAGGCTCAGGCTCATAAATATAATCCCAAGAATGAGTGCGTTTCATGTCATCGCTATCCGATTTAGGCAAAGGTAGCAATTGATCGATCTTAGGTTCTTGAACCATAGTGTTAACGAACCGGTTAAATACTACGTATAGGCGATCAAGTTCACCTTCGTCGTATTTTTTCAGCATTACACCGACAGAACCAATCAAAGATTCAAGACTAGGCTCATCACCTAAACCTGAAATTTGAGCAGATACTTTAGCGCCAGTATGTCTGAAGAAGGCGGTAGCTTTACTACCAATCACTGCAAGTTCAACACTTGCACCTTTATCAGACCATGCCTTCATGTCGTTTAATGCTGCTTTAAACAAGTTAATGTTTAAACCACCACATAAACCACGGTCGGTTGACACGATAATGTAGCCTACTTTTTTAGCTTCACGCTCCTCAAGATAAGGGTGCTTATACTCAAGGTTGGCATTGGCTACATGACCGATCACTTTACGCATTGTTTCTGCATATGGTCGAGACGATTCCATCGCGTCTTGTGTACGACGCATCTTGGAAGCCGCAACCATTTTCATTGCCTTCGTAATTTTTTGTGTGCTCTTAACACTACCAATTTTAGTACGAATCTCTTTTGCGCCGGCCATCGTTACTCTCCTTTAATGGACATTCGCTAACTGGTGATGCTGATAACTAAGATTTAAATTAATCATAAACATCACCTACGAATTACCAGGTCTGGGTTGCTACGAAACCATCAACCAACTTCTTAAGTGTGGCTTCGATTTCATCGTTATAAGCACCCGTCTTGTTGATTTCAGCAACGAAATCAGCAAACTGACCGTGAGCGTACGATAGAAGAGCGGCTTCAAAATCAGCTAATTTGTTTAGCTCGATCGTGTCTAAATAACCGCGCTCAGCAGCAAAGATAACTAATGCTTGGTCAAATACAGAGAATGGAGCGTATTGCTTCTGCTTCATTAACTCAGTTACTTTTTGACCATGGTCCAACTGCTTCTTAGTTGCAGCATCAAGATCAGATGAGAACTGAGCAAACGCGGCTAGTTCACGATACTGTGCAAGTGCAGTACGAATACCACCAGACAGTTTCTTAATGATCTTAGTTTGTGCTGAACCACCTACACGAGATACCGAAATACCTGGGTCAACCGCAGGGCGAACACCGGCATTAAATAGCTCAGTTTGTAGGAAGATCTGACCATCGGTAATCGAAATTACGTTAGTCGGTACGAATGCAGATACGTCACCAGCTTGTGTTTCAATGATAGGAAGAGCGGTTAAAGAACCCGTCTTACCTTTCACTTCACCGTTAGTAAACTTCTCAACATACTCTTCGCTTACACGAGAAGCACGCTCTAGTAGACGAGAGTGAAGGTAGAAAACATCACCTGGGAATGCTTCACGACCTGGTGGACGTTTTAGAAGTAGAGAAATCTGACGGTAAGCCACCGCTTGTTTAGATAGATCATCATAAACAATCAGTGCATCTTCACCGCGATCACGGAAGTATTCACCCATTGCACAACCTGAATATGGAGCCAGGTATTGCAATGCCGCAGACTCAGAAGCCGATGCTACAACCACGATAGTGTTTGCTAGTGCGCCGTGTTCTTCAAGTTTACGTACTACGTTAGCGATAGTAGAGGCTTTTTGGCCAATTGCTACGTAGATAGAGAAGATTCCAGAATCTTTCTGGTTAATGATCGCATCAATCGCCATCGCTGTTTTACCAGTCTGACGGTCACCGATGATAAGCTCACGCTGACCACGGCCGATTGGAATCATTGAGTCAACAGACTTGTAGCCAGTTTGTACTGGTTGGTCTACTGATTTACGATCGATAACACCTGGTGCAATCATTTCTACTGGAGAAGTGAGTTTTGCATCAATAGGACCTTTACCATCAATTGGTTGACCTAGTGTGTTTACCACACGACCAAGCAATTCAGGACCTACAGGTACTTCAAGGATACGACCAGTACCCGTTACTTTCATGCCTTCCTGAAGGTTAGCATACGGGCCCATTACAACCGCACCAACCGAGTCACGCTCAAGGTTAAGTGCAAGCGCGTAAAGACCGCCTGGTAGTTCAATCATTTCACCCTGCATCACATCGGCTAAACCGTGGATGCGGATAATACCATCGCTCACAGAGACGATAGTACCTTCATTGCGTGCTTCACTCACAACATCGAATTTCTCGATACGCTGTTTGATCAGCTCGCTAATTTCTGTGGAATTAAGTTGCATGCTCCAATCCCCATTAAGACATTAATGCGTCACTCAAACGGTTCAAACGACCGCGAGTTGAGTTGTCGATTATTAAGTCTCCGGCTCGAATAATAACTCCACTAAGTAGAGTCTCATCTACACTGCAATTCAGCTTTACTTTACGATCAAGACGCTGCTCGAGTTTTTTGCTGATTTCTGCTAATTGAGTTTCAGTTAGTGTGCTTGCTGAAACAACACTCACATCTACTTGATTATCTAATTCTTTTTTCAGAATAGAGAACTCTTCACAAATCTCAGGAAGGGCCTTTAAGCGACCATTCTCAGCAAGAACTTTTAAAAAGTTTTTACCGTTTTCGTCAAACTCAGCGCAAATTGAAACAAAGACTTCAGCTAATTGATCCGCGGCAAGCGCTTTATTCAATAAACCAACTACATCTTTATTTCTTGCGACTTCAGCAGCGAAAGAAAGCATTTCCGACCACTGGTCTACTGCCTCTTTCTCAACCGAAAATTCAAAAGCTGCTTTAGCATAGGGGCGTGCGATTGTAGTCAAATCAGACATATGCTGCCCCTCTAGTTACAATTTTGCAGTAATATCGTCGAGAATATCTTGGTTTACGTTCTGATCAATAGAACGCTCCAGAATTTTCTCAGCACCGGCGATAGCTAATATAGCTACTTGCTTACGAAGTTCATCGCGCGCGCGATTACGTTCAGTTTCAATTTCAGCACGGCCTTGATCTAAGATCTTTTGACGCTCAGTTTGAGCTTCAAGTTGGCTTTCTTCTAAAATTTGACTTTTACGCTTATTCGCTTGATCGATGATCTCAGCAGCAGCTTTTTTCGCTTCTTTCAATTTGTCTGAAGCATTAGCTTGCGCTAGGCTCAAGTCTTTAGCTGCGCGGTCAGCGGCTGCTAAACCATCAGCAATATTTTTCTGACGGTTTTCGATAGCTGCCATTAGTGGAGGCCATACATATTTCATGCAGAACCACACAAATAGCACGAATGCTAGCGCTTGACCTAACAGAGTTGCGTTAATGTTCACCGCACACTCTCCTTTGTTTGCAATTTAAAAACAAATACCGGGATGAAAAGTTATCCGGCGACCGCAAACATCACATACAGACCTAGACCAACAGCGATCATAGGAATCGCATCCACAAGGCCCATTACGATGAAGAACTGAGTACGTAGTAGAGGGATTAGATCTGGTTGACGAGCTGCACCTTCTAGGAATTTACCACCTAGCATACCGATACCAATAGCCGCACCGATTGCCGCTAGACCCATCATGATAGCCGCAGCGATGTACAGCAGATCCATGTTTAAGTTTTCCATTTATAACTCCAAGTTTTATCTGAATGTTATGTAAAAATTTTTTATTAATGTTCTTCTGATGCTTGGGATAGATAAACTATCGTCAAAATCATAAAGATAAATGCCTGCAGGGTGATGATCAATATATGGAAAATCGCCCAAGGCACGGATAGAACCCATTGTGACCACCAAGGCAAAAGCCCTGCGATCAGAATAAAAATCAACTCACCCGCATACATATTACCGAATAAACGCAAGCCTAAAGAGACTGGTTTAGCCAATAACGTTACGCCTTCCAAAATCAGGTTAATTGGAATAAATGCCCAATGATTGAAAGGTTGTAAGCCAAGCTCTTTGGCAAATCCACCGATACCTTTTATCTTAATGCTGTAATAAAGAATCAAGATAAATACACCAAGTGACATCGACATCGTAATGTTAACGTCAGCGGTAGGTACAACACGTAGATAAGGAATTCCTAAAAGCGTCGCTGTATGTGGAATAAAGTCGACTGGAATAAGATCCATTAGGTTCATTAGAAATACCCATCCGAAGATGGTTAACGCTAATGGAGCCACTAATGCGTTCTTCCCATGGAAAATATCTTTTACTGAGGCATCAACAAACTCAACGACCATTTCGACGAAGCACTGAAGCTTTCCTGGTACACCGCTCGTGGCTTTTTTGCCAACACGGTAAAAGATCCACATCATTAACGAGCCTAAAAGGATCGAAAATATTAATGAATCAATATTAAACGTCCAGAAACCGCTACCAGCTTGTAAGTTCGTAAGATGGTGTGAGATGTACTCCTGAGGAGTTAATTCACCTGAACCAGCCATTAGATATCCTGTCTAATTACGTTTGATAAAACCAAATGACATAATGCATTGCACAACAAAAGCTAATATGTAGCCTGAAAAGAAAGTAATTAAATGCACTTCTGTGTACTTGAAAAAATACACAAAGAGAGCAACGGTGATTACAAACTTATAAGCTAAACCAATATAGGCTTTCGCCATTACTTTTACTGCCGTATCCGCCCCAGGCTTGTTTAAATACAAACGTGTTACGATATACGGGATGCAGTACACCAGCCCCCCAAAAATGGCAGATTGACTCGCCATATCTCCCTGAACATACAAACTGATCAAGCTAAATGCACCAACTACAATAAACTGAGTTAAAACTAAAAAAAACATTCTATTTACACCCAATTACATTTGTTTTTGGTTCAGCTGTATGCGCAGAACATATTACACCTTACTTTGTTTCTAATACAGAGAAGAGCAAGGCGTAAAATGATTATTTTCACATTCTGTTAATTGTTTGGCGATATTATAGTAACAAGGTTAATTTCTAACTAACTTTGTGTTAAGGAGCATTTCCAGCTCCTCAATATCGTCAAAATCAATGGTGACCTTGCCTTTGCCTTTAGCATTACGACGAATCACCACCTTCGTACCAAATTGCTCAGAAAGCTTTTCCGCCAGACCTAACGCTGGAATATCTTCCTCAGTGGGTTTCACTTCCACTGGTTCTAAATGTTTTTTGACTAGAGCTTCAGTTTGTCTAACGGTTAATTTCTTGGCAACTACAATTTTTGCAACATTACTTTGATCGCATAACTCCAGAGATAAAAGGGCTCGAGCGTGTCCCATTTCTAGTTCTTTTGATATAACGCAATGCTTTACAGACTCATCAAGCGTATTGAGGCGCAGCAAATTGGTTACCGCTGTGCGGGATTTACCAATCGCATCGGCGACTTGTTGATGAGTCAATTCAAATTCTTTTTGTAAGCGTTCTAATGCTTGCGCTTCTTCGATGGCATTAAGATTTTCACGTTGAATATTTTCAATTAACGCCATCGCAATGGCAGCACGATCCTGAACATTCTTAACCACACAAGGTACTTGAGTTAGTCCTGCGAGTTTAGCGGCACGCCAACGACGCTCACCAGCAATAATTTCATACTGTAATTCATTGATTTTACGAACAACTAATGGCTGAATAATACCTTGCGAGCGAATAGAGGAGGATAATTCTTGCAACGCTTCTGGTTGGATATTTTTTCTTGGTTGGTATTTACCGGGGGACAATTGTGAAATAGAAATATCTGCCAGTTGGCCTTCAGAAGATAGTGCTTGGCTATATGCCACTTTTTGTTGTTTTTCTCGAGCTTGTGAGCTAGTAGAAAGCAGAGCATCAAGACCTTTACCTAAACCACGTTTAGACATCTGAGGGTTTTCCTTTATTTCTTAATTCAAGAGAGGGTTAAGCCATTATCGCTTGCGCTTCTTCACGACGCAAAATTTCTCCAGCTAATGCCAAGTAGGCTTTAGAGCCAGCAGAATATTTATCATAATACATAGCGGGCTTACCATGGCTAGGCGCCTCAGCTAGACGAACATTACGTGGGATAACGGTGCGATACATTTTATCGCCAAAGTGTTTTTTAAGCTGTTCAGAAACATCGTTAGACAAACGGTTTCTAGGATCAAACATGGTACGTAAAATCCCTTCAATTTTTAAATCATGATTGACTACTGCAGCCAACTTACTAATGGTATCCATCAGTGCAGTTAAGCCTTCTAAGGCAAAATATTCACATTGCATTGGTACTAAAACAGAATGTGAAGCCGCCATCGCATTGACAGTCAATAAGTTTAACGAAGGTGGACAATCGATAAAAATATAATCGTATTGTCGCCACACATCAGCAAGGGTATTTTTAAGACGAAGTTCTCGAGCAAACACTTCCATTAGTTTAATTTCAGCAGCTGTCACGTCACCATTAGCGGCAATTAAATCATAGCCAGCAGGCGTATTGCGACACACAACTTCATCAAAAGATGTTTGCTCAACCAATAAATCATAAGCGGTAAAATCAACATCATACTTATTAATACCACTGGCCATCGTGGCATTGCCTTGTGGATCTAAATCAATAACTAAGACGTTTCTTTTGGTTGCAGCCATAGACGCAGCAAGGTTAACGCACGTTGTCGTTTTCCCTACCCCACCTTTTTGATTCGCAATGGAAATGATTTTACCCACGAGTACCCCGTTATCCCTTTTTTTCCAAAATGATTAGGTGACGATCACCCTCTAATTCTGGAACTTGCAATATATGCACCTGAGAAACCATTAATGATTCAGGTAATTGTGCAATCTCATCTTCAGGCAATTGACCTTTAAGTGCAAGAAAAACACCATTTTCAGGTTTTGGAAGATGATGACACCACTCGACCATATCTATCATAGAAGCAAATGCGCGGCTAATCACGCCGTCAAAACCCACTTCAGGTTGAAATTCTTCAACACGGCTTTGTATCGGTTCTACATTACTAATCGCTAGCTCGTGCAAAACTTGCTTAATAAAACGAATTCGCTTCCCTAGGCTATCGAGTAACGTGAATTGATAATCAGGATTCATTATCGCCAAAGGAATCCCTGGTAACCCCGGGCCAGTGCCGACATCAATAAAGCGTTCACCAGATAAATATGGACTCACCACTATACTATCCATAATGTGCTTAACCAGCATATCTATTGGGTTACGTATTGATGTTAAATTATAGGCTTTATTCCATTTATTTAGCATCTGCACATAACCAACTAATTGATCACGTTGTAATTCTGAAACTTCAAGGTCAATTTGAGATAATAAACTATCTAGCTTGTCTCTCAATGGCTGATTGAGCAAATTGGGATTCATGCAGCATCCCCTTTCTTTAATTGACCTTGTTTCTTCAAGTGCACCAACAAAATTGAAATCGCCGCTGGGGTAATGCCGGAAATACGCGAAGCAATACCAATCGTTTCAGGTTTAGCATTATTTAATTTTGCCACCACTTCATTCGATAACCCTTTAACTTGAGCATAATCAAGCTCTACCGGTAATTTGGTATTTTCATGGCGTAGTGATTTTTCGATCTCTTCTTTCTGGCGTTGAATATATCCTTCGTATTTTACTTGGATCTCAACTTGCTCTGTTGCTTGAGGATCTTCCATCGTTGAAGAAAATACTTCTAGAGTGGTTAATTTCTCATAAGTCATTTCTGGGCGACGCAGTAGATCTTCACCATTGGCTTCTCGCGCAATCGGTGTTTTAAGTAATTGATTTAAAGCATCGATATTAGTTGATTTAGGATTCACCCAAATATCTTTTAAACGTTGACGTTCCAGCTCCATATTTTCAACTTTTTGATTGAAGCGTGCCCAACGGGCATCGTCCACTAAACCTAATTCACGACCTTTTTCAGTCAAACGTAAATCCGCATTGTCTTCACGAAGCAGCAAACGGTATTCTGCACGAGAGGTAAACATGCGGTATGGTTCTTTGGTGCCCATGGTAGATAGATCATCAATCAAAACCCCCATGTAAGCTTCGTCACGACGTGGGTTCCAAGATTCTTTACCTTGAGTAAATAACGAAGCGTTAAGACCGGCCATTAAACCTTGAGCAGCCGCTTCTTCATAACCCGTAGTGCCGTTAATTTGGCCGGCGAAGAATAAACCAGAGATAAACTTGGTTTCATAACTTTGTTTTAAATCGCGAGGATCAAAGAAATCATATTCAATCGCGTAACCAGGACGAACGATCTGGGCATTTTCAAATCCTTTCATCGACTGAACGATCTTCACTTGCACATCAAATGGCAGACTGGTTGAAATACCATTTGGGTATAATTCAGTTGTTGTTAAGCCTTCTGGTTCAATAAAGATTTGATGACTATTTTTATCTGCAAAACGCATTACTTTGTCTTCGATAGACGGACAGTAACGTGGGCCAATGCCTTCAATCACACCTGAATACATCGGGCTACGATCCAAGTTAGATCGGATCACATCATGAGTTTGTTCATTAGTGTGAGTGATAAAACATGGTATCTGTTGTGGATGATCACTTTGTTGGCCGATAAAAGAAAATACTGGTGTTGGATTATCACTATGTTGCTTTTCTAGGCTGTCAAGGTTAACCGTACGGGCATCAATACGTGGTGGAGTTCCGGTTTTTAAACGATCAACACGAAATGGTAAAGCACGTAGTCGATCAGCTAATGCGATAGACGGAGGATCGCCAGCACGGCCACCTGAGAAGTTTTCCATACCGATATGAATCTTACCGCCAAGGAACGTTCCAACAGTTAATACCACTGCTTTAGCTTTAAATTTAAGGCCCATTTGAGTAACCACACCGGTGACTTGATCGTTCTCGACGATCACATCATCAACAGCTTGTTGAAAAAGGCTTAAATTCGGTTGATTTTCTAAGGTTGTGCGTACTGCGTTTTTATATAAAACACGATCGGCTTGAGCGCGAGTTGCACGAACGGCAGGACCTTTAGATGCGTTTAATGTTCTAAATTGAATGCCAGCTTTATCAATAGCTTGCGCCATTAATCCACCTAATGCGTCGACTTCTTTGACCAAGTGTCCTTTGCCAATACCACCAATCGCTGGGTTACATGACATTTGACCTAAAGTGTCGATATTGTGAGTAAGCAGCAATGTCTTTTGGCCTGTACGAGCAGACGCGAGAGCAGCTTCCGTTCCAGCATGGCCACCACCTACGACGATGACGTCAAAGTTTTCGTGATAAAACATGATCAGACCTCAAGAGTTAAAAATGAAACGATCAAAGCAAAATGATCTTAGAAAATAAAAGGAGCAATATTCTACCTTTTTTAATCTTAACTGAGAATCAATTTGTTTATTTTAAGAAACGATCAAAGAGCCTTAATATATATAAGATCTTTATATAGATCTTTTATTAGATCTACTATTAAGGGAATACGATCTTGTGGATAAGAAGTAAATGATCATTAAGATCATGCAGTTCGATCGGATCGTTTCTTGTGATCTAACCTTGATCTAATGCTGTATTAGCTGGGATCTAAATAGCTAGTTATCCACATGTAATATTTAAAGAATAGTTATCCAATGAATAACTTTGTTAGGATCACAGGATAAAATGTAGTTTATCCACAGATGATTTGTTCAAAAAAACAGCAAACAGTTTTATTCATTTTCGATTTATGACTTTAATGAACCGATTTCCAGCTCTAAAAAATAGTTAACCATGACTAGAAAGCCAAAAAAAGCAGACCGAGATCTGCTTTTAATTGGTTTTCTATTATCAAGATTAGCCGATAAACGCTGGCATATTATCATTTAACCAAGCTTCTGCTGGTTCTTCTGGTACTGGGGTTTCGATGACATCTATTTCTAAATGCGGGCAAAGTTCTTGAGTACCAATATCTAACAGCGTCGTTCGGGCGTCTTTACCAGCGCCACAGAAGGTATCGTAGCTTGAATCACCAATAGCAATTACTGCAAACTTGACCTCTGACATGCGCGGTGGTGTTGATTTAATTGTGTCGATAAAAGGTTGAATATTATCTGGATAATCACCCGCACCATGAGTTGAGGTGATGATCAACCAAATCCCACTAGCTTCTATTTCACTAAGATCTGGTTGGTTGTGGATCTTAGTTTCTAACCCTTGAGCTTGCAGCAGATCGTTTAAGTGATCGCCAACATATTCAGCACCACCTAAGGTACTACCTGTAATAATGTGGATCATAATATTCCTTTAATTATTTACCGATACAGAATGAAGAGAAGATACGACCCAATAAATCATCCGAGCTAAATTCTCCGGTGATTTCATTTAGGTGCTGCTGAGTGATGCGCAGCTCTTCTGCTAAGATTTCTCCGGCCATATAGCCTTCAAGTTGTTGCTGGCCTATAGACAGATGTTCAGACGCTTTATCTAGCGCTTCTAGGTGTCGACGTCGAGCCATAAAGCTACCTTCACTGCCGCCAGCAAAGCCCATGCAGTCTTTTAAGTGTTCACGTAGGGATTCAACCCCTTGGCCAGTTTTTGCTGATAGACGTATTAATGTTGGATTATTAACATGACAAATACCGAGTGTTTCACCGGTTTGATCGGCTTTATTGCGGATCACTGTCATACCTATATTTTCTGGTAAACGTTCCACAAAATCAGGCCAAATTTCTTTGGGATCAGTGGCATTGGTGGTGGTACCATCAACCATAAATAATACACGGTCGGCTTGCTCAATTTCTTCCCAAGCGCGTTCTATACCGATTCTTTCTACTTCATCAGATGCTTCACGTAAGCCTGCGGTATCAATAATATGCAAAGGCATGCCATCGATATGAATATGCTCACGTAGTACGTCGCGGGTAGTACCGGCGATATCGGTCACAATCGCTGAATCTTTGCCTGATAGGGCGTTGAGTAGGCTAGATTTACCCGCATTAGGACGTCCGGCGATTACTACCTTCATACCTTCACGAATCAGCGCGCCTTGATTGGCTTCTTTACGTACAGAAGCTAAATTATCAATGATAGTTTGTAAGTCGGTACTGACTTTACCATCGGCTAAAAAGTCGATTTCTTCTTCGGGAAAATCAATGGCGGCTTCTACATAGATACGTAGGTGTATTAACGATTCGACGAGATTATTAATGCGTTGGGAAAATTCACCTTGCAGAGAATTTAGAGCTGATTTAGCGGCTTCTTCTGAACTAGCATCGATTAAATCGGCAATCGCTTCGGCTTGAGTCAGATCGATCTTGTCATTTAAAAATGCGCGCTCAGAGAATTCACCTGGACGAGCGGCACGAATGCCATCAATTTTTAGTATTCGCTTGATCAGCATATCCATAACGACAGGGCCACCATGACCTTGCAGTTCTAAAACATCTTCACCGGTAAATGAATTTGGGTTTGGAAAATAAAGCGCGATACCTTGATCAAGCTGAACGCCATTTTCATCTTTAAAAGGTAAATATTCGGCGTAACGAGGTTTAATCTCTCGACCAAGTACTTGCAAAGCGACTTGAGTGGCTTTGGGGCCTGAGACTCGGATAATTCCAACACCACCGCGGCCGAGTGCGGTAGCTTGAGCGACAATTGTCTCTGTATTCATAATTCCAACTATTTCAAAAGGTGAAGTTTTTTCAATTGTAATTCGCCTTATGAATTTATAAAGCAAAAAAAGCAAAAGGCGACCAATGCGGTCGCCTTATTTAGTCTTTCGTCTGGCTAAGATTATTTCTTAGAGTGCAGACCTTTCTTCTCTAACGCTCGGTAAATAACGGTTTGTTGTACCAAGGTTACGATGTTCGACATTAGGTAGTAAAGAACTAGACCTGATGGGAACCACAAGAAGAAGAAGATGAAAATGATTGGCATAAACATCATCATTTTCTGTTGCATTGGATCGGTAACGGTTGTTGGGCTCATCTTCTGGATGATTAACATCGAGATACCCATCAATACTGGCAAGATGTAGTAAGGGTCTTGCGCAGATAAATCGTGGATCCAACCAAAGAATGGTGCGTGACGTAATTCAACCGATTCCATCAATGCCCAGTATAGAGCAATGAAGATTGGCATCTGTAGAAGAATAGGGAAACAGCCACCAAGTGGGTTCACTTTTTCTTCTTTGTACATCGCCATCATTTCTTGGCTAATACGTTGACGGTCATCACCTAGACGCTCACGCATTGCAGCAATCTTGGGTTGCAGCATACGCATTTTCGCCATTGAGGTGTACTGAGCTTTGGTTAGTGGGTACATGGCACCACGAACGATGAAAGTCAGTAAAATAATCGCAATCCCCCAGTTACTACTAATGTGAGCTTGTAGGAAAGATAGGAGTGAATGCAGTGGTTTAGCAATAAACCATAACCAACCGTAGTCAACTACTAAATCAAGGTGTGGAGCAGTGGCTTCCATAGCATCTTGAAGTTTAGGGCCAGCCCAAAGTGTTGATGTAATTTGGCCGCTAGAGTTATTTGCAATCACTAGATTTGGCGTACGAACACCAATATCAGCAGTGTTGCCAATCACACGTGAGTAGATAGTAGTGCCTGGTTGGTCACGAGGGATCCAAGCTGAAGTAAAGTAGTGCTGTAGCATTGCTACCCAACCCTGACCATCTTCTAGTTTGATGTTAAGATTTTTATCTTTCATTTCATCAAACTTGTATTTTTTGTAGTGAGTGTCTGAGGTTGAGAAAGCACCACCTGTATAAACAGGCATACCAATATGGCCACTACCTTCAATCATGGTTTGACGTAGGTGAGCATACATACCTAATGTTGCATCTTGTCCTGAATGGTTTTTGATGTCATAAACCACATCAATCGCATAACTACCACGTTTGATAATAAAGGTTTTGGTGTAATCAATACCATTTGCACTATAGGTAAGAGGAATACGTAATTCATCTTGACCTTCAGCTAATTGATAAGACTTTTTATTCGTGTGGTATTGAGGACGGTTTGCAGTACTTACATCAATTCCTTGAGGACCGACTAGACCACTTTGAGCGATATATTGATGCTCATTGTTGTTTTCTAGCAAAACAAAAGAATTTTTCGAGTCTAACGTTGCGTTGTATTTATTCAGCTTAGCTGAAACCACATCACCACCTACAGGGGTAATCGCTAGAGTCAGCACATCTGATTTTACTTCAATGTTGAAAGCGGTTGGTAGAGTTTTTGTTTGCTGAGGAGCTAACGGATCAGCTGACGCTTCAGCAGAGTCATGCGGTAGGCTACTGTCTGTATTTGTTTTAGTCTGCTGCACGCTAGTTTGGGCCGGTTGAGCATCTTTGTTATTCCATTGTTGGAATAACAAAAAGCTGACTAGAGCAAAAGCGATTAACAGGATATTACGTTGAGAATCCATTGTTATTTATCTCTGTCGTGTTTTTGATTAAGTGGGACAGGGTCATATCCCCCAGCATTTAAAGGATGGCATTTTAATAGACGTTTGCCAGATAACCAACACCCTTTTACAAAACCGTGCTCTTTAATTGCTTCAATAGCATAAGTAGAACAAGTTGGAGTAAAGCGACATCGAGGTCCAATTAAAGGGCTAATGATTCCTTTATATAGGTAAATTAACCTAATAGCTAACCACGATAAGGGCGAGATAGGCGTTGCCATAACTTCTCAAATATTTTAAAAATTTCGTCATTACTCAAATCTTGAGCACTCTTTTTCGCTATCACTACAAAATCTTTATTTGGCAGTTGAGCTTGTTTTAGACGAAAGCTTTCACGGGCTAAACGTTTAAAACGATTACGACCAACAGCGGTTTTGATTTGTTTTTTAGGAACAGCTAATCCAAGTCTTGGATGGGAGAGTGTATTATTGCGAGCGATAATAGTGAAATGAGGGGAGCCGGCTCGATGAGCTTGCTGAAAGACGTTTTGATAATGCTCGGGAGTTAACAAACGTAACTCCCGAGTAAAAGTAGACTTAGTCAAAATAATTCAAGAATTATTTTGAAAGGCGCTTACGGCCTTTTGCACGACGTGCATTAATTGTTTTACGACCATTCTTAGTTGCCATACGAGCACGGAAACCGTGAGTACGTTTGCGCTTAAGAACAGTAGGTTGAAAAGTGCGTTTCATGGTAATTACCTTTACTGATCAGTAGTTTATAGGTTCTTGTTAAACCTGGTGTAAGATGTTTTATCCGACACCTCTCAACAAAGAGGCGGAATTGTAATCATTGACTGACTAAGAGTCAATGCTACAGGGCTTAATAAACGCGGAAATCGCATAATAAAAAGCCAGTTGGCCTAAAAATCTGTGTGCGGATTATACGGGTTCTTAAACCAAGTGCAAGGATCCTATTGGATCCCAACTTGATTTAAAAACTTAATAAGTTGTGGATTAGTCGGATCTTTAAATATTTGATCCGGCGTACCTTGCTCAACAATCTTGCCGTCAGCCATGTAGATCACACGATCCGCCACTTCTTGAGCAAACTGCATTTCATGAGTGACGACCAGCATGGTTTGGTGCTGTTTGGCTAATTTCTTCATTAAAGACAATACTTCTCCTACCCATTCAGGATCGAGTGCCGACGTTGGTTCATCAAACAATAATAGCTCTGGAGCAAATGCCATTGCGCGACCAATTCCTACTCGTTGTTGTTGACCGCCTGATAAAGCTGCTGGGTAGCTATCCCCTTTATTACCTAGCCCAATATCATCTAAAATTTGCTGAGCATGGGCCAACGCTTGGTCTTTTTTCCAACCGCGCACGGTAATTAACCCTTCGGCGATATTTTGACGAGCAGTTAAATGAGCAAATAGCGCATAGTTTTGAAATACAAAGCCAGTTTTACGGCGTAGTGCGAGCATATCGCCTTTGCTGTAGTTTTGGGTATCGACTCTAGTGCCTTCAATCTCGATGACACCTTGTTCTGGGTTTTCTAAAAAGTTTACACAGCGTAGTAGGGTCGATTTACCGGTACCACTGGAGCCAATAATGACAATGATTTCACCTTTTTGGATCTCAATATCCACTCCGCGTAGCACTTCAGTCTTACCGAAAGATTTATGTAAATTTGAAATTCGAATCATCGTTGGTAAGCCTTATTGAGTTTAGTTTCAGCCCAAGTTTGTACGCGTGTTAATACTAATACTACTCCCCAATAAATCAGGGCAACCGCTAAGAAGGCTTCAAAGAAACGAAAGCTAGAAGAAGCCTCCATTTGCGCTTTTGCCATAATTTCAGCTACCCCTAATGTAAAGGCGAGAGAGGTCGATTTGATCATATCAATGAAGTAGTTCATTAAAGAAGGCAGTGCTACGCGAGAAGCTTGTGGCAAGATGATCCGGCGCATGGATTGCAATGGTGTCATACCAATCGAAATACTGGCTTCCATTTGGCTGCGATCAATACCAATAATTGCGGCACGAATGCTTTCTGCCATATAAGAGGCAAAGTGTAGGGTGAGACCAATAATCGCTGCGGTAAATGCATCCATACCGACCAGCATTGGAAAGATTTGCGGCAGCCCGTAGTAAAGCAAAAATAATTGTACTAATAGCGGCGTACCACGAAAAAAACTGATGTATAGCTGACTCAGTTGATTCAATATCGGCACTTTAAATACCCGAATATTGGCAATAACTACCGAGAGTATGAGTGCGAAAAGCATACCCCACAATGCCATTTGCAAAGTGGTACCTAAATACCGAAATAATATCGGCAGTAGGTCGAGCATGTAATTGAAATCAAAATTCATGTTGAAGATTACTGTCCTTGTATTGGTGAAAATTGCCAGGTGACTTGACCTTGTGAGACCTGTGCGTGCAAACGATATTGATGATAATGGGCAACTTTACTGCGATGCGCAATACTTACTAAGGTGGTATCGGGCAATCGGCTTTCTAATAGTTGATATAAATAGTTTTCTGTTTCTTCATCGAGTGATGAGGTCGCTTCATCTAAAAATAACCATGTTGGCTTGAGTATTAACGCTCTAACAATCGCGACACGTTGCTGCTCACCCGATGACATTGTGTGTGACCATTGCTCGGTCTCATCTAATTTATGACTGAAATGTGCCAATTGGCAATCAGACAATAATTGTTCAATATCTTGATCGCTGATATTGATATCGACATTCGGATAGCACAATACTTCACGTAATGTACCTGTCGGTAGATAAGGTTTCTGCGGTAAGAACAAACTACGCTTGGCCAATTCAATGTTGCCTTCCGAAAACGGCCAAATTCCCGCAATGGTTTTCATTAACGTACTCTTACCAATACCTGATTTACCAGAAATCAAAGTATGTTGACCAGCTTGTAAGGTCAGTTGGTTCAAATTACTTAAAGTAGTGCCATTGGGTAATTTAATCGTACATTGATTAATGGCTAAATGATCATCTTGATGGCGAGAGACTAACAGTTTGGAATGCGCTGATTGTTGCTTGGTCTCTATCATATCTTGGTCATAAGTGGTTAAACGGTCAACACTGGCTTTCCAATTGGCAATACTGGCATAAGAACTGACAAACCAACTGACTGCGCCCATGACTTGGGAAAAAGCATTATTGACCTGCATTAGACCACCAAGTTTGATAGCACCGGAGAAAAAACTTGGCGCGGCAATAATGATCGGGAAGATAATTGCGATTTGGTTATAGCCACTATTAAAGCCCACAATCTGCTTTTGTTTACGCATGATTTGCCAGGTATTTTTCCACACATCCGTAAAGCGCAACTCCAATAGTTCACGTTCTTTATCTTCACCGTTATATAGCGCGACGCCTTCGGCATTTTCACGTAAACGCATCATTGAATAACGGAAGTTAGCTTCAAATTTTTGCTGCATAAAGTTAAGACCAATAAGCGGCTTACCAATTTTGTGCATGATAAAGCTACCCACCACAGCATAAAGCAAAGCGGCCCACACCATAAAGCCGGGTATATTAATATGATGACTGGCAATATCAATGCTTAGTGGAGAAGATAAGCCCCATAAAATAGTAATAAAAGACGCTAACGTGACGACTGAGTTGAGTAGCCCAAGAGATAAGTTGAGGGTATCTCCGGTGAATTGGTCGATATCTTCAGCAATACGTTGGTCTGGGTTGTCAGTTTGATGGTTGCCGCGCTCTAATTGAAAGTACGAACGATCACTGAGCCACTCACTAAAATAGGTATTGGTTAGCCAACGACGCCAACGCAGTTGCAACATCATATTGAGGTAAATTCTATACACCGCAATAGCAATAAAAATCGCCGCGATGATGGAGAATTTTAGGATTAAGTGGGTGAAGGCATCTTTGTCTAACTCTTGTAGAGCATTGTAAAAATCAGAATTCCACTTATTGAGAACCACTGACATGTACACCATGCCAAGGTTGAGTATTACAATAGCCAATAACAAACCGCGAGCGATCCATTTTTCTTCAGATTGCCAATAAGGTTTAGATAATTGCCAGACTTTACCTAAAAAGCTAGAGGACGTTAAACGAAGCGTCATATCAAGATGTTCCTTTCAAAAACGTAATTTCAGCAAGTTGGACATTAAAGACCGACATAAACAATCAGAGTTCATTCAATCCGCCATTAGTGCTAATTAAGGTGACATTTTGATACAGACTATAATATTCGGGTGGTTGATTAATTTAACAGTTTAAAATACAAAACCGCTTATCTTGACTCCTGATTTACGTATCAGGAATATAGAAAGCGGTTAGAGGAGTAAACGGTTAAAAGAAAAGGTTAGATTATTTGCGAGTAATATCCGCACCAAACCATTTTTCAGAAATAGTAGCCAAAGTACCATCTTCACGCATCGCAGCTAATGCCGTGTTTACTTCCGATTGTAGCTTTTTGCCTTTTTCGTTATTAACGAATGGCCAAGCATTTTCGATGGTTTCAAAAGGTTGACCAGCTAACTGTAGTGGTAGGTTACTAGCTTTAATCAGTTGTAGTGCTGATAGGCGATCCATGACGAAGGCATCAGAACGACCGAGAACCACATCTTGTTCAATACCAGCATCGTAAGTTTTGATATTAATTTTGCCTTCTTTATCGTAACTACGTAGTACTTGTTCGAAGTTTGAACCTAAGTTAACCGCGACGGTTTTGCCTGCAAGATCTTCAACACCTTTGATCGAGTCATTGCCTTTTTTCACTGTGATCTGTACGCCATCAACCACATAAGGATCTGAGAATAAGTATTTGGCTTTACGTGAATCAGTCATGGTTACTTGGTTTGAAATCGTATCAATACGGCCCGTTTCGAGTAGACCGAAAAGACCGGAGAAGTTGGCGGTGACAAATTCCACATCATAATGGTTGCGCTGACCAATCTCATTCCATAAATCCACTTCAAAACCTTGTAGCTTATCAAATTTTTGAAAAGTAAAAGGAAAGTAGGTTCCTGACATGCCGACTTTTACTTCTTGATTCGCAGCTTGAGCAAAGTTGGTAACAGCAAAAAATAGCGCGGTAGCAGTAACAATTTTATTTAAAATTCGGCTCATGTTTCATTCTCCAGATTATTGGAGTTCCATTATAGTTATTCACCTATTGATAAATCTAAGAACAAGATGTTATTAATCATAACAATTGGTGTTGCTAAGTCTGCAAAACTTAGTTTTAACCTTGTGGGTAACTTTATCCCCAAATAGCAAAAATGACTTATTAAAATATTTGAATTACTTGATCGTGCACAAAATCGGGATAGATCGAAAAAAAACTGTGAATAACTTAGATCTTATTCACTGATCTCAGGATCTATTGCTGGTGATCTTATAGTGATAGCTGTAGAATTACTCTCCTTTCAGATCATTTCATTTCGTGTGAGGTTAATGTGTCGTCTTCGTTATGGTTGCAGTGTTCGCAACAGCTTCAAGAAGAGCTTCCCGCAACTGAATTCAGCATGTGGGTAAGACCGCTGCAAGCTGAACTCAATGACAATACTCTCACCTTATTTGCCCCTAATCGCTTTGTATTGGATTGGGTGCGTGATAAGTATCTCAATAGTATTAACCGTTTATTGAAAGAGTTTTGTGGTTCAGATACGCCAAATCTTCATTTTGAAGTGGGTAGTAAACCTGTTCAAAGTACGGTTGAATTACCGAAAAGAACTGCTGCCGATGTGGCTGCAGAATCATCCGCTCCCGCGCAATTACAAAAAAGCCGCCCATTAGATAAATCTTGGGATACCGGTGAACGTGAAGTGGTAATAGATGTTAATCACCGTTCTAATGTTAACCCTAAGCATAAGTTTCATAACTTTGTAGAGGGTAAATCGAACCAGTTAGGTCTAGCGGCAGCAAAACAAGTTTCCGATAACCCCGGTGTTTCTTATAATCCACTGTTTTTATATGGTGGTACGGGTCTAGGTAAAACTCACTTATTACATGCGGTAGGTAATGCGATTGTTGAAAATAAGCCAGATGCTCGAGTGGTGTACATGCACTCTGAGCGTTTTGTGCAAGATATGGTAAAAGCACTACAAAATAACGCGATTGAAGAATTTAAACGTTATTACCGTAGTCTTGATGCTTTACTGATCGATGATATTCAATTTTTCGCCAATAAAGAGCGTTCGCAAGAAGAATTTTTCCATACCTTCAATGCCTTGTTAGAAGGTAACCAGCAAATCATTTTGACTTCTGACCGTTATCCAAAAGAGATCAACGGGGTAGAAGATCGTTTGAAATCACGTTTTGGTTGGGGGCTTACCGTAGCGATAGAACCTCCTGAACTGGAAACTCGTGTCGCGATCTTGATGAAAAAAGCTGAAGATCACCAAATTACCCTTGCTGATGAAGTGGCATTCTTTATTGCTAAGCGTCTACGTTCAAACGTACGTGAGTTGGAAGGTGCATTAAACCGCGTGATTGCCAATGCCAATTTTACCGGGCGTCCAATTACCATCGATTTCGTACGTGAAGCACTGCGTGATTTACTAGCGTTACAAGAAAAGCTGGTGACTATCGATAATATTCAAAAAACGGTCGCTGAATATTACAAAATTAAAGTGGCTGACTTATTATCTAAGCGTCGCTCTCGTTCAGTTGCTCGTCCTCGTCAATTGGCGATGGCATTATCGAAAGAATTAACCAACCACAGCTTACCCGAAATTGGTGATGCTTTTGGTGGTCGCGACCATACCACGGTGTTACACGCTTGTCGTAAAATCAAAGAGTTACGAGAAGAAAGCCATGATATTAAAGAAGATTACTCGAACTTGATTCGTACCCTGTCTTCTTAATCAGCTATCTTTGTACTGTTTTGGCCGTGTTTTTAATAGAATTAGATTATTTAGAGTAGATTATGAAATTTACCATTGAACGTATTCAATTGATTAAGCCTTTGCAACAGGTGTCTGGTGCTCTTGGTGGTCGCTCAAGTTTGCCTATTTTGGGTAACTTATTAATTAAAGTTGATAATGGTGAATTGTCGATTACTGCGACCGATCTTGAAGTGGAATTAGTTTGTCGCTTGGCACTAGAAGGCAACTTTGAACCAGGTAGCACGACCGTTCCATCACGTAAGTTCCTTGATATTTGTCGTGGTCTACCAGATAGCGCTCAGATTGATGTTACGCTGGATGATGAGCGTTTATTGATTAAATCTGGCCGTAGTCGTTTCTCATTAGCCACATTGCCAGCGTCTGATTTTCCAAATATTGAAGACTGGACTAGTGAAGCCGAAGTGACCGTGACTCAAGGTGAATTGCGCCATTTAGTCGAAAAAACCCAATTCTCAATGGCGAACCAAGATGTACGTTACTACCTAAACGGCATGCTGTTTGAAATTGAAGGTACTACGTTACGTTCAGTAGCCACCGATGGTCACCGAATGGCAGTGGCTGAAACCTCATTAGTTGGTGAGTACTCACAACAACAAGTGATCGTACCGCGTAAAGGCGTGTTAGAGTTAGTTAAGCTACTAGACCGCCCTGAGGAGCAAGTAACATTACAAATTGGTAGTTCTAATATTCGCGCCAATGTAAACGAATTTACCTTCACTTCTAAGCTTGTGGATGGTCGTTTTCCTGATTATCGACGCGTCATGCCGCAATCAAGTAATAAAACGCTAGAAGCGGATTGTGAAGCGTTGCGTCAGTCATTCTCACGTGCGGCGATTTTATCAAATGAGAAATTCCGTGGTGTACGAGTCAATTTAGCTGGCTCTGAAATGCGCATTACTGCTAATAACCCAGAGCAAGAAGAAGCAGAAGAAAACCTTGATGTGAACTACCAAGGTGAGCCATTAGAAATTGGTTTTAACGTGAGCTACGTGTTGGATATTTTGAATACTCTAAAATGTCAAACTGTGCGTATGTCGATGAGTGATGCTAATGCGAGTGCATTGGTTGAGAATATCGAAGACACATCTGCGATGTATGTTGTTATGCCGATTCGTTTATAAATGCCATTAACTCGTTTATCTATAAAGCAATTTCGCAATATTGAAGCCTGTGATATCTCGTTATCATCAGGCTTTAATTTTCTTGTCGGGCCAAATGGCAGCGGCAAAACCAGTGTATTAGAAGCGATTTATTTGCTTGGACATGGCCGTTCATTTAAAAGCACCTTAACAGGGCGAGTGATCCAAAATGAACAAAGCGAGTTGTTTGTCCATGGTCGCTTTTTGTTTGAGGATAACTTTGAGTTGCCAATTGGTATCAATAAACAACGAGATGGTCGCAGTGAAGTAAAAATTGGTGGCCAAAGTGGGCAGAAGATTGCTCAACTGGCGCAAATTTTGCCTCTACAGTTAATCCATACCGAGGGCTTTGAACTGCTGACGGAAGGGCCTAAGTTTCGTCGAGCTTTTATTGATTGGGGCGTATTTCATACTCAACCTAGCTTCTATGAAAAGTGGGCACGTTTAAAGCGTTTAATTAAACAAAGAAATGCATTATTGAAGACCGCAAGTGGTTATCAAGAGCTGAGTTATTGGGATAAAGAACTGGCCGAATTGGCGGAAACCATTAGCCAGTGGCGCTTTGACTATGTCACACAGCTAAAACAAGTGGCAGAACACATTTGTGGTGTATTTTTACCTGAATTTGAAGTGAAAATTCAGTATTATAGAGGGTGGGATAAAGACACGCCCTATGCTGAAATTTTACAAAAAAATTTCGAGCGTGATCAGCAACTCGGTTACACCTTTAGTGGACCGAATAAAGCCGATCTAAAACTAAAAATTAATGCGACGCCAGTGGAAGATGTTTTGTCTCGTGGGCAATTAAAGCTCATGGTGTGTGCTTTGCGTTTAGCGCAAGGTCAGCACCTAACCGACACCACAGGTAAGCAGTGTATTTATTTAATTGATGATTTTGCCTCAGAGCTAGATGGTCAACGTCGAGGGCGTCTTGCAGAATATTTAAAGCAAACGCAGGCACAGGTTTTTGTAAGCTCTATTACTGCAAGTCACATTGCTGAAATGCAAAGTGAAAATAGCAGGATGTTTCATGTGGAACATGGCAAAATAGAGCAAGGATAATTAAGGCGAGAACAATTCATGTCGAATAACAATGATTCTGCAAATAGCTATGATTCATCGAGTATTAAAGTACTTAAAGGGCTAGATGCTGTACGTAAACGTCCAGGGATGTATATCGGTGATACTGATGATGGTACTGGCCTTCACCACATGGTGTTTGAGGTCGTCGATAACTCAATTGATGAAGCATTAGCTGGCCATTGTTCAGACATCATAATCACCATTCATGAAGATAACTCTGTATCGGTGAGCGATGACGGCCGTGGTATTCCAACCGAGATGCACGAAGAAGAAGGTGTTTCAGCCGCTGAAGTTATCATGACAGTACTGCATGCTGGTGGTAAGTTTGATGATAACTCTTATAAAGTTTCTGGTGGCTTGCACGGTGTAGGTGTTTCAGTGGTTAACGCCTTATCGGAAAAAGTAGAGTTAACTATCAAGCGTCAAGGCCAAATCCATCAACAAGTTTATAAACACGGTGTGCCAGAAGCTCCACTTGCTGTGATCGGTAAAACCGAAGAAAGCGGTACCCGTATTCGTTTTTGGCCAAGTGAAGAAACCTTTTCCAATATTGAATTTGTTTACGACATTTTAGCTAAGCGTTTACGTGAATTATCATTTCTAAACTCAGGTGTTTCGATCAAATTAACTGACGAACGTGAAGAAGATAAAAGTGATCACTTTATGTTTGAAGGCGGTATCCGTGCTTTCGTTGAGCATCTAAACCGCAACAAAACGCCAATTCACCAAAAGATTTTCTACTTTGACCACGCTCGTGAAGAAGACGGCATTACTGTTGAAGTGGCAATGCAATGGAATGACACCTTCCAAGAAGGCGTATACTGTTTTACCAACAACATCCCACAACGCGATGGTGGTACTCACTTAGCCGGCTTCCGTGGTGCCTTAACACGTACTTTGAATAACTTTATGGATAAAGAAGGTTACTCTAAGAAAGCACAAGCGGCGACTTCGGGTGATGATGCTCGTGAAGGTCTAACGGCTGTGGTTTCGGTGAAGGTGCCAGATCCAAAATTTTCAAGTCAAACCAAAGACAAACTGGTTTCTTCAGAGGTGAAATCGGCTGTTGAATCAGCGATGAGCGAAAAACTGTCTGAGTTCTTAATTGAAAACCCGAATGAAGCGAAAATTGTTTGTGGCAAAATCATTGATGCCGCTCGTGCTCGTGAAGCCGCGCGTAAAGCTCGTGATATGACTCGTCGTAAAGGTGCGTTAGATTTAGCAGGTCTGCCAGGTAAACTTGCTGATTGCCAAGAAAAAGATCCAGCTCTTTCTGAACTATACATTGTGGAAGGGGACTCTGCTGGTGGTTCAGCCAAGCAGGGACGTAACCGTAAAAACCAAGCGATTTTACCGCTTAAAGGGAAAATCCTAAACGTTGAAAAAGCACGTTTTGATAAAATGCTGTCTTCACAAGAAGTGGCAACGCTAATTACTGCACTAGGTTGTGGTATTGGCCGCGATGAATATAATCCAGATAAACTGCGTTACCACAACATCATTATCATGACCGATGCCGACGTCGATGGTTCTCACATCCGTACCCTACTTTTGACTTTCTTCTATCGTCAAATGCCAGAGCTTATCGAACGTGGTTACATCTACATTGCTCAGCCACCACTTTATAAAGTGAAGAAAGGCAAACAAGAGCAATATATTAAAGATGAAGAGGCGATGGAGCTTTACCAAGCGGGGCTGGCACTTGATGGGGCTGCGTTATATGTAAACCCACAAGCACCGGCCATGACAGGTGAAGCGCTTGAGAAGTTGGTTCTTCAATACAATGAAGGTATCAAGTTAATTAAGCGTATGAGCCGTCGCTACCCACATGCAATGATTAACGAGTTAACTTACATTCCACGTTTAACCGCTGAAATGTGCCAAGATGCTGAAAAAGTTCAAGCTTGGGGTCAGAAACTCGTTGAGCAATTGAATGCTAAAGAAGTTGGTGCGAGCCAGTACTCTCTTGAAGTTGAAAAACATGAAGATCTAGGTGTTAGCATTGCTAAACTAGTGGTTCGTACTCACGGTGTGATGCACGAATACGTTGTGTCTTTAGACTTACTAAACTCTAAAGAATACGGCCGTTTAGCGGATCTTTCTGAAGCATTAGATGGCTTAGTTGAAGAAGGTGCTTATGTGAAACGTGGTGAGCGTACTCAAGAAGTGTCGACTTTCTCTGCTGCGCTTGAATGGTTGATCAAAGAATCACGTCGTGGCTTATCATTACAGCGTTACAAAGGTCTAGGTGAGATGAACCCAGATCAACTTTGGGAAACCACTATGGACCCAGAAACTCGTCGCATGATGCAAGTAACTATTGATGATGCCGTTGCATCCGATGAGTTGTTTACAACATTGATGGGTGACCAGGTAGAACCTCGTCGTAAGTTCATTGAAGACAACGCATTGAAAGTAGCGAACCTAGATGTTTAGACTTGGATGTTTAGATTTAGACGTGTAGTCTGAAACGCTAACTGAAATCTTTAAAAGCCCTTTGTTCATGCAAAGGGTTTTTTTGTTTTTAGGGAAATAGAAAAATAGATTAAAAAATTTAATTATCCTCTTGAAAGCCATTTTTTCGACCTTATATATGATCTTGAAAGGGATGCCGATAAGCTCTGACTCTGAAGTTTTTTCTTATAAAGACTTTGTGATAACGATAAAGAGTGGACCCTTGCAACGCTGAATCTATTTCGCCGATAGGGTTATAGGTAGGCACTTAAACTAAATCGCGAGTTTCGGCTCGAGTCGAAAACTTGCACACTATTGCTTAAATTAGAGGATAGTATTATGCGTAATGTAGACTTCTCACCTTTATACCGTAACGCCATTGGTTTTGATCGTTTATTAAACCTAATGGAAACCAATAACGCCAAAAATACCTCAGGCGGATACCCTCCATACAATATCGAGAAAAAAGACGATAACCACTACCGTATTACAATGGCGGTGGCAGGTTTCTCGGAAGAGCATCTTGATATTACTCAGCATGAAAACATGCTAATCGTTCGTGGTGAACGTCAGCCGGAAGAAGGCAAAAACTACGTTTATCAAGGTATCGCAGAGCGTGATTTTGAGCGTAAATTCCAGCTCGCGGACTACGTAAAAGTGTTAGGCGCGAATATGGAAAATGGTTTATTGCACGTCGATCTGGAACGTGAAATCCCAGAAACGATGCAACCACGTAAAATCGCGATTAACGGTAAAGAGCTGCTAGAAAACCAGTAAGTTAGAAAATGGCTAATCTAGTCAGCGACGAAAGGAAGAGAAGGGTGCCAATGGGGCACCCTTTTGGGTTATTCCGAGAGTTTAATATAAGGGTAGATTCCTTTTATTTCGGTATTAAAAAATGCACCTTTTGACTCGGCCATTTCAAACGATTCAAACACATCACTAGGTACGTAGTTATACCGATAAACAGATGAATCTCTAAATTTAATATCAAATACTTTACTAAGATATGAGTAACCATAACTTGTCATAGCCGAACTATTGCTAGAGTGTTGTTCTGCTATGGGGGGTGGATATTGTTGGCTGACAATATGTTTAATATTTGATGCAGCAAGACTAGATTGACCCAACTTGTGTAAATAGGAAACGATCAGGGAGTGGCCAGTAAAGTCAGATAGGCTGAAATCATTATTATAATTGGATGGTAGTGCACCAATAGTATAGCGTACCGCTGCCATGACAATATCATTATCGTTGGTGACAAATCCCATTAAGTGAGGATATTGAGTGCCTGTATATCCACCGACGCTAGTGGTTGGTAGAGCAAAGCCAAAATAGCCGAGCATTCGGTAATCATCAAGTGTTGAGCCATCTGGATATCGGTAGTCAGTATATAGAGCATCCAGTAATGCATTGGTATAAAAGTTGCCTTGACTATGGCCAATTAATACCACCCGATTACAATCATCAAGTAAACTTGTTACAGATTGATAAGCATGCTGAAAGGTTTTATCTTGGTAATAAGTTCCTTTTATTTCTTCTAAAATAGCAGACATCACATCGGTAGTTTCTTGAGCTGCTTGTTGAGATGTCGGAGCAACATCGAATCCAGCGAAAGTATTAGATATATTATCTTGTACTAGTTTATTTACATTGAGCTCGGTAAACTTATGTAATGCGACTTGTTTGAACTGCTGGAGAAAAACTTCACTTTTATTCCATGAATATTCGACGTTAATACTACCACTTACATTCAGTGAAGATAGGTTTAAATTATAAAATCTAGCTAGTTCGTAAGTGTTATCCTCTAAACTGGCCTCATTAGTAAACATTCCATTAATATAAAATAAACTTACTTTATCAGGTTCTATACTACAATTAGCCAACACATTCTTATGGAATAAAATAATGAAGCTTAAAATAAAAATAATTTTCATATTTTATACCTACTTATAATTTTCACAGTCTTTGATGCTGATACGAGGCCTTTCCGTATCAATGGCTGAATCATATAGTTTTATTTCGGCCATACGATAAGCATATGATCGTTCTATTGATGTAAAGAAAAGTTGATTTGGCTGAATATATTCAAGGTCTTTCCTCTTTTTTTGAGCTGAGCAAGCGTATAAAAAAGATGATTGAGATAATATGTTTGCAGAAGACTCAGGATCTATTTTTTCTTCGTTGAATTGGTACTCAAGCATTGAACGCCATTGGATGCCTATTGCTTTAGCTAATTCTTTATCTTTTTCATTACTATAAGTTTCTTCAATCTTGGCTTCATAAATATCATCAAGTCCATTATTGTTACTGTCGATACCTAAAATAGCCTCTTTGCTTTCAGGATTTAAGGGTTTGTCTGGCTCTGTGGGTAAGGTAGGTTTATCGGCGCCGATTAAAATTAACCAAGCATCGCTACTCTCAGGGCTTTCTCCGCTACTCCAGTACTTGGCTAAATAGAATTTATCCTGATAAGCAACAACATCACCACCATGATAAGTATTTGATGAATCCCAATTTGGGTTGTTATTGGGGAAGGTGACCCATCCATCCCAGTTGTTTTCATTATTAATAGGTGGTGTGTTTTTACTCCAATGTGTAGAAACATAAATGACACCATCTTTGGTGACCATCTCTCCCGCGGTATACGTAGTGTTTTGATCCCAAGTATCATAGGTATAACCTAAAGATGAGTATAAAAATAAGCTTGATAGCCATATCTTTTTCATTGCTTTTCCTTTGTTGTTGTAAAAGAAAAACAAAGCTACTTAATTTTATTGTTGATGTTGAATAGTTTCTTAATGAGAAAGAGAGAGAAGGTTTTATTTTAGAAAAGCTAGAAACTTTTAATGAATGGACATCAATAAGTTCTTATTTTTGAGAGGAAAACACCAATATACGACGGGGTATATTGGTGTTTTATTAGGACTTGTTGGGCTGTTTAACCTTGATAAGCCTTATTCACTTCTTCAGCAATAATCTCAATGCCTCGCTGCATATCTTGCTCGCTTTGTACGTAGTTCATACGTAAACATTGGTGGGCATGGTCCCATTCATCATCTTGACCAAAGAAGAAATACTCTCCTGGAACAATCAATACACCACGGGCTTTTAAGCGTTGGTAGAGTTCCATAGTAGTGATCGGTAGTTCATCAAACCACAGCCATAAGAAAATTGCTAACCTAATCAGTGACGAAAGGAAGAGAAGGGTGCCAATTGGGCACCCTTTTTGTTATAACGAAGTATATAAGAAAGATTAATCGATAAATGACATGGAACCCAAGATGCAAGTGGTGATTATTGGTGGGACCAGTGGTATTGGTTTGGCGTTAGCGCGTCATTATTTAAATCAAGGGCATCAAGTTGAGGTGACGGGGCGTGATATAGAGAAAATTCCTGAATCACTCTATTGCGCTAATCTTTCATTTAGTCAATTTGATGTCTGTTCAAAAAATGAAATTCAGTGCTACTTTGAGTCACGAAAAAATCAACCAATAGACATCTTTATTTATTGTGCTGGAAAATATTTCACTCAAGCTCGTTATGATTTAACTGAATATGAAATACAACAGGTGACAGGAGTAAACGGTTCAGGTTTTCTGCATTGCTTTAAATTGGCCGCTGCTAAAATGCAAGCTCAAAATAAACCAGCTTATTTAGTGGCGATTTCTTCAGTGGCAGGCGTGATTAGATCATCAAACCCAACCTTATATGCCCAACTTAAAGCTCAGATGATTTCTGTGGCGGAGCAATATCGAAATAAGCTTAGTCAGAATAATATTTCGGTTACAGTGATTGCGCCTCATTATATGAACACACAAAAATTAAGAGATCTGAAAGGAGGTGAGAATCCTAAAAAAGCGTTTTTGATGGAAGAATCCACCGCCGTAGCGCATATTGTCAAAGCGATTGAAGCTAAAGAAGCACTTGCAATATTTCCTTGGCAAATCAAATGGATGGTAAAAGGCTTGAATCTACTGCCACTCGAGTTGGTTCGTTGGATACTGAATAAACGATAAATGACAAACGACAGCTTTTAGGAGGCCGACCTTTAACTTAAGCTCAGTGAGAAATTTCAGATAAATCGATCATTTGATCTAATGCTTTTAAATGAAAATCATGGATCACACAATGTGGACGTGCTTTCTTCATTATCTCTAAAGCTTGTTGTGCATTTTCTGCTAATCCTTTGACTAACAACCACGCCATTACCGCAGTACAGCTTCGTGAATAACCTAAAGCACAAAATACTAATACTTTTCCTTTGGCATCCGTTTGCTTCATTAATCTGTCTAATGCTTGTGCTGCTTGCCAACATTGTTGCGGTGTTACGGGGATTAAATCCAATCTCGCTTGTTGTTCATATTGGATGCCTGGAGCAATTGAAATCGGTGATTCTGCGCACATATCTAACACGCCTGCATATTGTAAAATCTCGGTTTGATCTGGCTTTCTTCCGACCCAAATCCCTTTAACCACTTCATTTGCAGGATCCGATTGACCTGAATAAAAACGAGTGATTAATCTAAGGACAAGAAAATAAGGCGCGTATAGCCAAATCGAAGCAAGGCAAAAGTGTCCATTATCTTGTTTTTGAAAGCCAAGAGTTCCTAGAACCGCATAATTTAAAGCAACCAAGAAGAAGCAAGTACTTGGCCAAATTAAAGTTAAGCACATGCCTGAAAAATAGATCGCTAAACTCAATAGCGATAAACTGACAGAGAAGTAACGAAAGGCAATCTGAGCACGTTTTTTTTGATGTAAAAGGGAAGCGTCTGCTAGCGTATCTTTTACTAGGTAGCGCCAACGTAAATTCGATAACGGGCTTTTTAAGTGTGTCGGCCAACACCAAAGAATGAAGACTCCAGCCAATATGCCTAAAGGAAGATCTAAAAAGTGATGTTGCCAAGTGGTCAACACAGATAAAGCGATCAGCGCAAACCAAATAATAAACACTAGGCGTACGGTTTTCATTAATGGCGACGAAAAACGGTTTAAATATTGGAAATAACAACGATTTAAGATGATAGCCAAGACCACGTGCAAAGAGGGCGCTTGGTTGAATGGTTGATCAAACAGCATCAATAATCGGAATAATTCACCAAATAATCCTTCCACAATCGGGCGCTCAACGCTAAATGTCAGAGGGAACAGGACGAATAACACACAACAAATAATTTGAGCAGACAACAAACGTAAGCCTAGAGTATTAAGCTCTTTGCGAGTGTTTGGCAGAAAAAAAGCGGTCGCATACAACAAATCAATTGACCAATACGGCACAATTGTCCACGGAATTAACGGGATGTATTGTTCCCAATCAAAACGAATATTGGCGACATAAGGCAAACTAGCTGCGTAGTTATTTGTTGCTTGGTAGGACAGACTAAAAAGCACGCCTAAGGCACAAAGCCAAAGAAGGCGGAGTTTCCATAATGACGTTGATGTTTTTTCTTGAACAGTCATAGTACTTTTAGTATGTCCTATTTGAGCGTGTCTATCTGTCATGCTCGATTTGAATATGATTAATTGATTTTTTTAGCAATAGAAACACTAAAAATACCCATTTCATCAATGCGTTGTTCAATTTTCTCAAAGCCTGCCTTAGCTACCAATTGATCCATTTCGGCTTGGCTACGACGACGCATTACCCAAGCTTGACCTTCTCGGTGGCTGGTTAAAGCTCGAGCGATTAATTCCAGTTGTGGGTGCCAAGGTTGACAGGTGTAAACTAAATAACCGTCTTTTTCCATACCTTGTGATAACCCTATCAATGAATTTTGTACCATCTCATTATCGGAAAACAGCTCATACAAACCTGATACAACCGCTAAATTTGGTTTAGGTTCAAGCTGTGCTAAATCGGCTTGATCAAAGGCATCGCCTCGAACAAATTGAGCAATACCTTGCATGCCTTTTTGTTGAATTAATGCGTTACCTTGTTCAACATTCAGCTCGCTATAATCTCGTAATAATACAGATGTAGGTTTAATATCTGATTGCTCTATGGTTGATAAAATATAACGTCCATGACCAGCCGCAATATCTACAACTCGAATTTCTTCATTGCGTTGTTCGAGCTTTTTCATTGCTAAAGTTAATATTTCTTCTAAGTGAACTTTACGCTGGCGGATACCTACCCAACCGACAGAATTTAAATACTGTTTATCGACAAATTTACCTAGAGCATTTGTTCCTCGGGGTTTATTTTGATAGACGTAATCTAACGTGCTTCCTGAGTCAAAACCGGTATCAAAGCCTAATTTGATACCCATTGAGAATTTGCTCATGTAGGATAAGATTTTACGATAGCCTAACCAAAAAAGTTTATGAGGTGATTTTTTAGGTAACGGTGTTGATAGAGATTCTGATTCAGAACAGAAATAACCAAATTTATCGGCATTAAGTAAGTTTTTAGGAGTGATAGGAGAGGCAAAGCATTGTTTAATAAAGCGATTTATACGAGTTAGTGCTTGTGCGCGGTCTTTCTCACCTAAGGTATCGTGATGAAAACCAGGAAGAATGTGCATTTCTTTATCGCTTGAGCCTAAACACTTAAAAAAAGTTGTTTGAGGTTTTGTGCGTACCACCCAATCACTGCCTGAAATTAATACTTGTGTCGGCACTGTAATTGCTTGAGCATCCGCCACAATTCGTTTTGAAGCATCGTGCAGACTTAATAGCATATTCACCGATATCGCACGGGCGATAAGCGGATCATTTTCAAAAGAATCAATGCGCTCCTGATCATGAGTCAATAGCTTGGCTTTAACGTAACTATTGACGTAAAAATCGCCTTTAATCGCTTTTAATAAACGTAAGCCAGCAATCGCAAAAGGAACATAAAGCTTGATGCTAAAGGCTGGGGATGCGAGTACTAAACCACGAATGTTCGGTGCGTAATCGTGAACCCAAGTGCTGGCAATTACTGCGCCAACACTTTGACCTAAAATAATTGTCTGGCTCAGTTCAATTTTGTGCTCTGCAATAAGGTGGTTTACAAAGGTTTGCACATCTTGAACGCTCGTGCCAAAACTTGGACTATAACCACGTTCACCTGGTGATAAACCATGCCCTCGGGCATCCCAAGCAAAAAACTCAAACTCATCTAGCTCTAATTCATCTACCAAATGTACCATTCGTTGACTGTGTTCGTGACCACGGTGAAACATGATGATAGTTTTTTTTTCTTTCGTTGGCTTTTTCGCAGACCAATGATGATAAATTAATTCAACATCATCATGGGTGTTAAAGCTTAGTTTTTGCATTGTTATTTGTGGCTCATCGATTCGCGTGTCTGTAATGGTCTCAGTCATGGTTACCTTAAGGAGATTTTAATAAATTAATGTCATCAACCTGATATTAGAGAGCGTTTTTATGATTATCTTAGTTTGATATCTTTTTTTCTTGCTTGCTCAAGTCCACAGCGAATACGGTTAAGGACGGTAAATATAGTCAAACATAAGATAGTAATTAAGGCGATATTAATCCAATCAATGATGATCCAACCCCATGCCCAAAGAAAAGCAAGTAATCCAAATATAAAAGCACGGTCACTTTTTCCCATTGGACCATCATAACGACGTTCCGCTCCTACCATTAATCCTAGTACACCGGAAAATTCAGTTAATGTCGCAATAAAAATAATGGAAAAAATTAAATAAGGATTAACACCTACTAAAAAAGCAAAAGGTAAGAATAAAGCAGCATCGGCAATAACATCACTTAATTCATTGAGATAAGCTCCAAAATGCGACTGTTGTTTAAATTCTCGGGCTAACATGCCATCAATTGCGTTCAGTGCCATACGAATAAACATCCATATTGGAAGAATTAAAAAAAGTAGTGGGTGTGAATGAGCAAAACATAAGCCAATTCCAATTATTATTGAAATGAGCATTGCAAAGGTAGTGACTTGGTTGGCAGTAATGTTTTTGCGGTATAATTCCTTCGTCAATGGGCGTAAAAGATCTTGAAAGCGAGATTTGAGTTGATAAATAGATACCGACATTGTGAGATTAGTCCATTATTGATAAGTATTGGGCTCAGGAATATTAAATAATATCATTATCACCAATAATTTGGTTAATTATTGTGCTGATATTATAAGGGGGGAGAATTAAGTTATTCATGCATTTTATTTACAATGCAATATTCTGATAGCTCATCATAGGCTTTTTGCATGGTATTAACGAAGTCATTACTGTCTCTAAATTGTTCGATTTTTTCGCCTAACACAACATCACAGTTGAAAGGAACAAACATAGCAGTACCTTTCGGTAGTGAGCACCCTAAACCACGCATAATTACAGGGACAATAGAGCAGGGATTGTTTTTATTGATATGATTACTTTCTTCTATTAAGTGATAAATCCCTTTTTTTAACCCACTCATCACTTCTGGCTCTCCACGGCTGCCTTCAGGGAAAATAATTAAAATATCTTCATTTTTTAATGCCTTATGACATTCATCAAAAATAGTTGCTTTGGTTTCTTTCGTTGCAGCCCGTTGGATTGGAATAATGCCAAGTATATTTGAGGACAACCAAGCCGATAATGTATTTTTAAAAAAGTAGTCAGCTGCTGCAACAGGACGAACTTTATGAACGTGTGTGATAGGAAATAGAGCTAATAAAACCAAGGTATCAAGATGACTGTTATGGTTAGCCGCAACAATTACCGGGCCTTTTAAAGGCAGGTTTTGACGGTTGATGATATTTAGTCCTAAGCCAATGAATACCAATGGTTTAACGATGAATAGTACAAATATAATTTTTAGCCAGATCATCAGCATCCTATTGGTTCGGTTGAATATTTTAAGGTTAATATTTGAGTTTTATGCTTTTCTTTTAGTAATAAAGATAATAGATATAATGAAAAAATAGAGGTGCGGTGAAGATCAAACTATCGACCCTATCTAAAATTCCACCGTGTCCTGGGATAAACTGACTTGTGTCTTTTATCTGTAAATCACGTTTTACCGATGAAATAACCAAGTCACCAATAAAACCACTGAAACCAATAATGATGCCTGCAATCGCCCCTTGAACTGATGTTAATGGAGTCAAATAAGGCGCTGCAAAATAACAAAGAATGATGATTGTTCCCACACCACCAATAAAGCCTTGCCATGTTTTATTCGGGCTAACTTTAGGAACGATCTTATGCTTACCAAAACTCTTACCCCAAACATATTGGCTGATATCATTTAACTGAGTAAATACCAATAAAAATAACAGTATTCCAACAGGTCCTGCGTCTGGGTTTTTGTTTGGAAGAACCAATAAGTAAGACATGTGACTAATACAAAATACGGTTAACATTAATGCCCAGTGTATGATTCCTGCAGAACGAATAAAGCCTTTGGTTTCACCGATTAAAACTGCCACCATAGGCAAATACAAGAACATATATACAGGAATGAAAATAATGAACATTCCATACCAACCTATATATAACCAATAATATTGCAATGGAATAGAAAGGTATGCCCAAAAAATGACACGACGGTCAGCCATGCGAGTTGGGACAATAGATAAAAATTCTTTTAAGGCGAGAAAGCTTAAAAAACCAGCGAAGGCTATGGTGTACGCTAAGGGTAAATAAAGTACGATAAAAACAATACCAATCATCCACCACCAAGATCGTATTCTAAGTTTCAACTCTTGGTAATCTTTAGTTGGATTTTGACGTGAAATAAAAAGATAAATAAGAGTTCCGATGACTAAAGTGATAATAATGATAGCCATCATATAAAGGGAGTTAGTGGGGATTTTGTTCATGGTTAGGCCTATATATTGTTATTAGTTTAGTTTTGATATGCCTTATTCACTTCTTCAGCAATAATATTAATACCACGCTGCATATCTTGCTCGCTTTGTACGTAGTTCATACGTAAACATTGATGAGCATGGTCCCATTCATCATCTTGACCGAAGAAGAAGTATTCTCCTGGAACAATCAATACGCCACGGGCTTTTAAACGTTGGTAAAGCTCCATTGTGGTGATCGGAAGCTCATCAAACCACAACCATAAGAAGATAGCGCCTTCTGGTTTATGGATTTTAAAGCGTGGGTCGGGAATCGCGCTTTGTAATAGCTCGACTGCATGTTGGGCTTTGTGTTGGTAGTAAGGCTTAATCACATTTTCGCTTAATGGCAGTAAATTCCCTTGTTTGATCATGTGAGTAGCAATCGCAGGGCCAATACTGCAAGGGGCTAAATTAATGATGCCATTGATGTTGGTCATTGCTTGGGTCATGGCTTCGCTGGCAATCACAATTCCACAACGCACACCGGGTAAGCCCAGTTTGGATAGGCTCATACATAAGATGGTGTTGTCATTCCAAAAGGGCGTGACGTCTTCAAAAATAATATTAGGAAAAGGCGTGCCGTAAGCGTTATCTATGATCAGCGGAATATTGTTATCACGGGCTAATTTATCCAGCTTGCGGATTTCTTCATCGGTGAGCACATTACCAGTTGGGTTGGTTGGACGAGAGGCACAAATCGCTGCAACCGAGTCATCAACTTGAACTTGTTCAAAATCGACATGGTATTTAAACATGCGATTATCCAGTAACTCGATTTCAGGGTGGTAAGAAACAAAAATATCGTCATCAATTCCCGCATCACTATAGCCAATATATTCAGGTGCTAAAGGCAGTAGGATTTTCTTATGACTATCATCAGCTTGTTTGCCAGCGAACAGGTTAAACAATGAGAAAAAAGCGCTTTGACTGCCATTGGTGAGGCTGATGTTTTTCGGGCTGATATCCCAACCATAAGTTTGTTTTAACAAATCGGCGAGGGCTTGAATAAACACATTCTTGCCTTGTGGGCCATCATAGTTGGTCATGGCAGCAATCATTTCACCGTTATTGATCATCTCAGTGCTGGCTTGTTTAAAATACTCGAGCATTTCTGGAATGGCGGCTGGGTTGCCTCCACCGAGCATGATGGCACCAGGAGTGCGGAGGCCATCATTGAGATCATCCATTAATTGGGTAATGCCTGAGTAGCGATTAAACTTGTCACCAAACCGAGAAAACTGCATATCCTTTACATCCAACGTTGTAGTTATTGATTGAATGATGAACATACCTGATTGTGGTATTGATAGAAAGGGGTAAGCATAGAGACGAGTAACAAAAAAGCCCAAGCTACATTGAGTATAGCTTGGGCTTAATCTTAATACTTTTATCAGTTAACAAAGTGATGTTCTGTTACCGATTAATGCTAATGCTTATTTTTGCAATAACGTCTATTTTTGCAGTAAAGAGATGTCAGCGATCTGCAAGAACAAGTTACGCAGGTTGTTCAGCATAGTCAGACGGTTTTTCTTCAGTGCTTCATCGTCTGCCATCACCATCACGTTATCGAAGAAAGCATCAACTGGCTCACGAAGGTCTGCCAACTTGCTTAGCGCTTGTTGGTAGTCACCGTTTGCAAAAGCAGGTTCTAGCGCTTCCGTCATCACTTCAACGTTTTCAGCTAGGGCTTTCTCTGCATCTTCTTGTAGTAGAGTCAGATCGATGTCAGCGCTTAGCTCACCATCGAATTTCGCTAGAATGTTACCCACACGCTTGTTGGCGGCTGCAAGTGCTTCTGCTGCATCTAGGCCACGGAAGTGAGATACCGCTTTCACACGTTGGTCGAAATCAAGAGGTTTAGTCGGGCGACGTGCCAGTACCGCTTGAATAATATCAACGCTAAAGCCTTCATCTTGATACCAAGCGCGGAAACGGCCTAGCATGAAGTCTAATACGTCAGATTCAACATTGGCGTTAGTCAGTTTGTCACCTAGTAGTTCTTTGGCTTTTGCGATCAGTATCGTTAGGTCTAGGTTGTAACCTTTTTCTACGATAATGCGCAGAATACCTAAAGAGGCGCGACGTAGTGCAAATGGATCTGAACCTTTCGGTGCTTGGCCAATACCGAAGATACCAACAAGGGTATCCAGTTTATCTGCCATCGCCACTGACGCAGCGACACCAGAGCTTGGTAAGTCATCACCAGCAAAGCGAGGCATGTATTGCTCGTTAAGTGCTACTGCGACTTCTTCGGCTTCACCGTCGTGACGTGCGTAGTGCATGCCCATAACACCTTGAGTGTCGGTGAATTCAAATACCATAGACGTCATCAAGTCACACTTGGCTAATAGGCCAGCGCGTTTTGATTTCTCAACGTCAGCACCGATTTGCTCAGCAATAAAGCCAGCCAATTCAGTGATACGGTCGGTCTTGTCTTTGATCGTGCCTAGTTGCTTTTGGAAGATCGCTGTTTCCAATTCAGGAAGGTGCGATTCTAACGTGCGCTTACGGTCAGTATTAAAGAAGAACTCAGCATCCGCTAGACGAGGACGTACCACTTTTTCATTGCCTTCGATCACTTGACGAGGGTCTTTTGATTCGATGTTCGATACGAAGATAAAGTTAGGGAGAAGCTTCTTGTTGTCATCGTAGACTGGGAAGTACTTTTGGTCGCCTTTCATGGTGTAAACCAACGCTTCAGAAGGCACTTTTAAGAACTCTTCTTCAAACTTAGCGGTTAATACCACTGGCCATTCAACTAAAGAAGTGACTTCTTCGACTAGGTCATCTTCTAGATCCGCAGTACCGCCAACCGCTGCTGCCGCTTTTTGTGAATCACGTAAAATGATCGCTTTACGTTCTTCATAATCGGCCATTACTTTGCCTTTTTCAGCCAGTAATGTTGGGTATTGATCTGCGTTATCGATAGTAAACTCACGTTCCCCCATAAAGCGGTGACCACGAATGATGCGATCAGAAGCCACACCTAGGATGTCACCTTGGATAAGCTCTTCACCAAACAAGATAGTTAGGGTTTTTACTGGGCGGATAAATTGAGTTTCTTTATCACCCCAACGCATTGGTTTTGCAATCGGTAGGTTCGCTAATGCTTTCGCTGCCATGTCGACCACTAGATCTTTAACCGCTTGGCCTTTGACTTCTTGTTTATAAAGTAGCCATTCACCTTTATCGGTTTTTAAACGGTCTGCTTGTTCAACGGTAATGCCATTACCACGCGCCCAACCTTGAGCTGCTTTAGTTGGATTACCATCGGCATCAAACGCTTGAGCGATCGCAGGACCACGTTTTTCAACGATTTTGTCTTGTTGGCTTTCAGCCAGTTCGCTGACTTTTAAAGCCAAACGACGAGGCGCTGCGTACCATTTTACGCCTTGGTGCTCGAGATCAGCGGCTTTTAATTCCGCTTCAAAATTGCTAGCAAATGCTTCAGCTAAAGTGCGAAGTTGCGTTGGTGGTAGCTCTTCCGTACCCAGTTCAATTAGGAAATTCTTCGCCATGATTACTTCTCCTCGCCTTTGCTTTTCACATCATCGTTTTTACACATTGGGAAACCAAGCGCCTCACGAGAAGCGTAATAAGCTTCTGCAACCGCTTTGGTTAAGTTACGAATGCGTAAGATGTAGCGTTGACGCTCTGTTACCGAAATGGCTTTACGTGCATCAAGCAAGTTGAACGCGTGACCAGCTTTAAGAATGCGCTCGTAAGCAGGAAGCGGTAGAGGCTTTTCAAGCTCAAGTAAGTGCAGACATTCTTTTTCACATTGGTCAAAGAAGCTAAATAGGAAATCCACATCAGCGTGTTCGAAGTTGTAGGTTGATTGCTCTACTTCATTTTGGTGGAAGATATCACCGTAAGTCACTTTACCGAGTGGGCCATCGGTCCAAACTAAGTCGTATACGGAATCCACACCTTGAATGTACATAGCAAGACGTTCGATACCGTAAGTGATTTCACCAGTAACCGGTTTACACTCTAGGCCACCGACTTGTTGGAAGTAGGTAAACTGAGTCACTTCCATACCGTTTAGCCATACTTCCCAGCCTAAGCCCCATGCGCCTAGTGTTGGGTTTTCCCAGTTATCTTCCACGAAACGGATATCGTGAATAAGTGGGTCAATGCCAAGCACTTCTAATGAGCCTAGGTACAATTCTTGAATGTTGTCAGGAGAAGGCTTGATGATGACTTGGAATTGGTAATAGTGTTGCAGACGGTTCGGGTTTTCACCGTAACGGCCATCGGTTGGACGGCGTGATGGTTGTACGTAAGCGGTAGCAATTGGCTCTGGACCAATCGCGCGAAGGCAGGTCATCGGGTGAGAGGTGCCTGCGCCTACTTCCATATCTAAAGGTTGAACAATGGTACAGCCGACTTGGGCCCAATAATCCTGCAGCGCGAGGATCATCCCTTGAAAGGTTTTGACGTCATATTTTTGCATAACTTTATTTGCCTACTCAGTTCGCGCGATTTGAATTGAAAAAAAATAGTTCCTCAGTATAGCGAGTTCATGAATCACCCTCAATCTACTATTGCAGTAAAGGCTTTATTGATTGAATGAAAAGCGAGGAACTTATATCCTTTTGCGACAAAAAAGCCATTAACGACGAAAAATATAAATGTGAGTAATAGGCAATGTGGGATGTACTGTTTTTAGCGCTAGCATTAAGCATGGATGCGTTCGCGGTTTCGATTGGTTTAGGGGCAAAATTAGTTGGCCAAACTAAGAAACCGACTGCATTAGCCATAAAGGCTGGGGTCTACTTTGGTGTAGCGCAAGCACTGATGCCATTTATCGGATTTTTAGGTGGTCAGGGCGTACTAGGTTGGGTTGAAGGTTATGCGCCTTATATTGCCTTTGTGTTGTTATTGTTTATTGGCGGCAAGATGGTTTATGAGTCGTTTGTCGAAGGCATTGAAGAAGATTTTTGCCAGATCACTCACCGAGTCATGTTAACTCTGGCGATTGCCACTAGTGTTGATGCGATGGCGGCGGGTTTTAGTTTGCCGCTGCTTGATGTCGATCCATTTTTAGCCTGTGCTTTGATTGGTATTGTCACTTTCTTGTTTAGTTTTCTTGGGGTGTTTATTGGCCGTAAAAGCGGTACTTGGTTGGAAAGTAAGGCGGAACTGTTAGGTGGTTTGGTATTGATAGGAATCGCCTTTAAGTTTTTATTGGTTTAGTGATCTTTAATTCATCCATTTGTCATGCTTGTCACTATACTATTTATAAGCCCTATTAATAGTGAGGTGATGCGATGTTGATACGTTACGCAGGTATGACCCCAAAGAGCCAAAGTTATTTATTTACCTTTGGTTTGGCCTTAACTTTAATTGGTATGATGATCACGGATATGTGGCTGCCGATGGTGGCAGGTGCGATTATTTTAGCCGGGCTGGCGGTTGAATCTTGGATCCGAATTCTCTACATCATTCCAATGAAGAAACAGCTCACCGAGCTGACGGTGCGGTTAACTCGGCTTGAGCATAAGTAACCTAAACTAAATATTACAGCGGTCTATTCTTGGTTAAGGATAGGCCGCTTTTAGTTTAATCCTTTTTTAATCACAAACTGGTACGGTAGGTCGTCGGTACTGGCTTGTAATAGCTGGTGGTCCATAAAGCGGCAGAAGCTCGGAATATCACGAGTGGTCGATGGATCATCGGCGGTGATTAATAATATTTCGCCATCTTGCATGGTACGAATCGTCTTTCTTACCATCATCACTGGCTCTGGGCAGCGCAAGCCTAGGGCATCCAATGTTTTACTGGCATTTTTAGGGTTGAATGACATAACCGTTTAACTCTTAGTGTGATATGTGACGAAAAATGAACCGAGATAATACTGATGGAGAAAAAAAAGGCAATCGGGATTTAGTAAAGCGAGTTTTATTTACTAGTGTTAATGGCGTGAGTTCAGTGTATCTATTATTGATGGAATGGACTAACTCTTGCTTCCAATCTGAATTCTACATGTTTAAGTTACTTGGGTATTATAGTTAATTCGCTTATTTGCTGCCGCTATTCGAATATTCACGAATAGCGGTTTTCTTTTTTCTTCAGTCTTTAAACCTTTGGCGTTATGCCCACTCAATGGTTTCGTTGGCATGTTTCTCACATTCAGTTTTTACTAGGCTGAAAAGTTCTGCGCCTGTTTTTGAGCAAATCCACTCACCATCATTATATTTGAAATGGTAGCCACCGGATTTTGATGCTAGCCAAATTTCATGCATTGGTTCTTGGCGGTTAATAATGATTTGGCTACGGTCTTCAAATTCGAGTGTCATCACATTACCTGACACGTCATAATCGATATCTGCGCCAGAATCATCAATCGCTTCTTCAATTTGTGTCATCTGAATATCGACTAATTGGTGGAATTCCGTATCGTTCATTGGTTTCATCCTATTGGTTGAGATAGCTTGGCTATTGCTTTTCTTGTGTGTGGTGCGATTATAGGGGGCATTGAATCATTAATCACGATATCACAATGAAAAAAACAACTTTTAGCTTACTTGCATTAACCGTACTTGGTTTAGCTGGTTGTGGTCAAACTGGGCCACTTTACTTACCGGATGAAGAGCCAACGCCGGTTAATACTGGTGAGGTTTCTATTTCAGGTGCAGATGGCGGAACTGTAACCGTTAAACCTGTAGAAACGGAGCAACCAGAACCCGCGACAGAATCGACTCAGCCTGCAGAGGCTCAAGACGCAGAATAAGGAAGAGAACATTGGATTTTTTTAATTATCAGGATGATGGTCAGCTTTGGGCTGAAGACGTCTCTCTTACGCAATTGGCACAACAACATGGCACACCTCTTTATGTGTATTCTCGTGCCACATTAGAGCGCCATTGGAAAGCATTTGATTCCTCGGTTGCTGATCACCCGCATTTAGTTTGTTATGCCGTGAAAGCCAATTCGAACATTGGTGTGCTTAATGTATTGGCTCGTTTAGGTTCTGGTTTTGATATCGTATCTGGTGGTGAACTTGAGCGAGTGATTGCTGCAGGTGGCGATCCGAAAAAAGTAGTGTTTTCTGGGGTAGGTAAAACCAGCGCTGAAATGAAGCGTGCGTTAGAGCTTGGTATTAAGTGCTTTAATGTGGAATCTGAACCTGAGCTTGAGCGCTTAAATAAAGTCGCCGGTGAGCTGGGTGTGATTGCTCCGATTTCTCTGCGTATTAACCCAGATGTTGATGCACATACTCACCCTTATATTTCGACTGGTTTACGTGATAACAAATTTGGTATTGCGTTTGATCGTGCGCCGCAAGTGTATAAATTTGCGCATAGTTTAGAAAACCTCGATGTACAAGGCATTGATTGTCATATAGGTTCTCAATTAACCGACCTTGCGCCATTTATTGACGCGACTGATCGCTTACTTGCGCTGATTGACCAACTGACAGAGCAAGGCATTAATATTCGTCACCTTGATGTTGGTGGTGGTCTAGGTGTGGTGTATCGTGATGAATTGCCGCCACAACCGTCTGAATATGCCAAAGCCTTATTATCTCGTTTAGAAAATCACGGTCATTTAGAGCTAGTGTTTGAACCGGGACGTGCCATTGCAGCAAATGCGGGCGTACTACTGACTAAGGTAGAACTACTCAAACCTACCGAGCATAAAAACTTTGCGGTGATTGATGCAGCAATGAATGATTTGATTCGTCCTGCTTTGTACCAAGCTTGGATGGATATTGTGCCGGTAGCGCCTCGTCAAGGCCAGCCTGCTACTTATGATTTAGTTGGCCCAATTTGTGAAACTGGTGACTTCTTAGGTAAAGATCGCGAGTTAGTGCTAAAAGAAGGCGATTTATTGGCAGTACGCTCTGCTGGTGCTTATGGGTTTGTGATGTCTTCTAACTACAATACCCGCATTCGCGCTGCTGAAGTGATGGTGGATGGCTCTGCTGTTCATCTTGTTCGCCAGAGAGAAGAGTTGAGCAGCTTGTGGGAATTGGAAAATATCCTACCAGAATAATAAAAACAATATGCCCCAGTTTTTGATCTCTGGGGCATTTTATATGAATTAATGAGGCGATATGCATTTCCATTTTTCTAAAATGCACGGTTTGGGTAATGACTTTATGGTGGTCGATTGTATTACTCAAAATATCTTCTTTTCGCCGGATTTGATCCGGCGTTTGGCCGATCGCCATACTGGCGTTGGTTTTGATCAATTGCTGGTGGTAGAAGCGCCCTATGATCCAGAAACTGACTTTCATTACCGTATCTTTAATGCCGATGGCAGTGAAGTAGAACAATGTGGTAACGGCGCACGCTGTTTTGCCCGTTTTGTACGCATGAAAGGGCTCACTAATAAATACAGCATAAATGTCAGTACCAAAAAAGGTCGCATGGTGCTTAAAGTGGACAGTTTAGATTCAGTGACCGTTAACATGGGTCAGCCAATTTTTGAGCCAAGCAAAATACCGTTTAAAGCAAAACAATCGGAAAAGACCTATATTTTACGTGCAGGTGAACACACATTATTTTGTGGCGCAGTCAGCATGGGTAACCCACATGTGGTGACTATTGTTGAAGATGTTGATATTTTTGATGTCGATAACATCGGCCCGTTAATGGAATCTCATGAGCGTTTTCCTGAGCGAGTGAATGCCGGCTTTATGCAAATCATTGACCGTAAAAACGTTAAGTTACGTGTGTATGAGCGTGGTGCGGGTGAAACTCAAGCTTGCGGTAGCGGTGCCTGTGCTGCGGTTGCAATCGGTATTGACCAAGGTGTGCTTGATCAAGAAGTGACGGTACAGTTGCCAGGCGGAAAATTACGTATATTTTGGCAAGGTCAGGGTAAGCCGCTATACATGACAGGCCCTGTGGCACATATATATGACGGCCAAATTAGCTGCTAAATATACCCATCGTACTTGAATCTGCAGCTTTGTTGACGGCGTTCATTCTCCTCAATCACATAGGCGAGCTATGCTCATGAGGCCTCATTCACTTGTCGCCTCACTGCAACTCCAATTACTTTGGCTATAGAATATAGTTAACAACACATTTCAAACATAGAGTGAGTGATGCAAGCGGATCATTTGACTGCCGAAACGGTAGCAGAATATTTAAAAGACAATCCTGATTTCTTTTTACATCGTCCTGAGCTGGTGGACCGCTTAGCCATTTCCCATCAGCAGCAAGGGGCGGTTTCTTTGGTTGAAGTGCAAATGCGCCGTCAACGTCAGCGTATCGAAGAGCTTGAAGAAGACATTACGCAAATGATGTCTTTGGCAGCCAAAAACGATCGCACTTTCCATCAATTAATGGAGTTGCAAAAGTCGTTACTGGCTTGTCAATCAATCGAAGCACTTGATCAAGAAATCATGCAATATAGCCGTAAGATAGGCTTGAAATCACACCTTTTATTGGTTGAGCATGTTAATTCAAATTGGCACTTATCTTGCGATACCTACCAGAGATTTGTCACTAATCATTTAAATGGTAAAGATGCTTACCTTGGTCGCTTAAATCGCCAAGACCGTTATGCGTTATTTGGCGGTGATCGTTTTGCTAACAATGAGATGTCCGAATTAGGCTCTTATGTGATTTTGCCTTTAGCAGCGCATAGTAAAAAATTGGGCTTATTGGCTTTTTCTAGTCAAGAAGGCGGTCATTTTCAGCCAGAAATGGACACCTTGTTTTTGCGTCACCTGACCGAGTTAGTTACTTTTATGGTTCAGCTGCTTGATGAACAAATGGAATCGAGCGAGCTAGAAACCTTAAGCTGCGCCAATGAATCCTAATTTCCCAGCTAGTTTAGCGAGATCACTACAACGCTTTTATGATTATTTACATCATGAAAGAGGCTTAAGTGCCCATACTCAAGCTAACTATCAGCGTCAGTTAACCATTATGACTCAACAACTGATTGATATGGGGATTACCGAATGGCAGCAAGTCGACGCCGCGTGGGTAAGACAGTTGACCACTAAAGGAATGCGCGAAGGGTTAAAAGCTAGCAGCATTGGCACGCGTTTATCGTCTTTACGTAGCTTCTTTGATTATCTTATTTCGATCGATGAGTTAACCGCTAACCCAGCCAAAGGGGTAGCGGCGCCGAAGAAAAAACGCCCTTTACCTAAGAACCTTGATATCGATTCGGTTAGTCAGTTGTTGGAAATGAATGACGATGACCCACTTTCGATACGTGATCGTGCCATGATGGAATTGATGTACGGCGCAGGTCTACGTCTAGCCGAATTAGTTAGCATTGATACCAATCATGTACAGCTTAATATTGGTGAAATTCGTGTGATCGGTAAAGGCAATAAAGAGCGTAAAGCGCCGTTTTCTGGCCAAGCTAAGCAATGGTTAGAGCGTTGGTTACAAGTGCGTTCTAGTCTGGCTAATGAAGACGAGTCAGCATTATTTGTCTCCAAACGTGGCACACGCATTTCACATCGTAATGTGCAAAAACGCATGGAAGAGTGGGGTATTAAGCAAGGGGTCTCTAGTCATATTAGTCCACATAAATTGCGTCACTCATTTGCGACTCACATGTTGGAATCGAGCGGTAATTTAAGAGCGGTGCAAGAATTACTGGGTCATGAAAATATCTCGACTACCCAAATTTACACTAGCTTAGATTTTCAACATTTAGCGAAGGTTTACGATAACGCGCACCCTAGGGCGAAGAAAAATCGCGCGCCATCCAACTCTGAATCGGACGATTAACCTTTTATTCCACACTAAATCAAACTAGGAGCGACCTATGTCATTACGCTTTTATCGCAATATTCCCACCATTAAAGCTATGACGTTTGATTTAGATGATACCCTCTATGATAACCATCCTGTGATTGTCGGCCTTGAACAAAAGACCGCAGACTGGATGCATAAGCATCACCCCATCAGCCAAAACATGAGTCATCAAGAGTGGCGCTTGTTGAAATTCAAACTCGCCGAGCAAACGCCATTTCTACAAAGTGACGTTTCTGAGTGGCGTTTTCAGCAAATTCGTCAGGGATTAATCCATTTGGGTTACGATGATCCAAAAGCTTCTCAAGCGGCTAAATCGGCGATGGATCAAGTGGTGATTTGGCGTCATCAAATTGAAGTACCCCCCATGACCCACCACGTGATGGTTCAGCTTAAACAGAAAATGCCGCTGATCGCGATCACCAATGGTAACGTCAATCCCGATAAAATTGGTCTTGGTGAGTATTTTGATTTGGTGCTTAACGCCGGCCCAGATGGTTGGGCAAAACCCCATGCTCAAATGTTTGAAACCGCACTAGCGCATCTCGGCTTGCCTGCTGAACATGTTTTACATGTAGGTGATAACCTGATTTCCGATGTCGCAGGAGCCAAATACGTTGGCATGCAAGCCTGTTGGATTAATGATTATCACAAATCACTTAAACATGAAGATTATGGCCGAGTACTGCCGGATGTAGAGATCACCGCACTTGAGGATTTGATTAATTTTACGTAGCTCGTTGCTAGGGCGCTTTGCTTCTCGTGGCTCGGAAAAGGTCGCGAGTAGATTACATAATTTGAAAATCACTCTATGTGTAGACTTCTTTATCTGAAAAGTTAAGTTGCGTTCGAGACACGAGACACGAGACACGAGACACGAGACACGAGACACGAGACACGAGACACGAGACACGAGACACGAGACACGAGACACGCTAACCGTAAACTAAATGCTGCCTATCCGCCTCATACACCTTTAAAAACAACTCAAAATACTGTTGTAGTGATGAAAAGTCCTTGTGTGGCTCTCGTTGCTGCAACAGCGATATTCCAACCTCACAAGTACATAGATTTCCCGCTTCTTGATTGCGACGGAGGCGGTAGTTCGACGTTTGTTCACTTGATAGCACTACTTTCGGCAAGCGTTGTAGCCAAGGGCTTTTATTGAGCATTTTCTTGGCTTCTTGCCAGGTGCCATCCAAGATAATAAATAATGGTGAGCTTCGGTTCTCATGGATTTTTATCGAAGCCTGTAACTCACTCACTTCAATCGCATCTTCACTTGGAAACAGCAGATAACTTGGTTGTTCAGTAATTTGTTTTACTAGCTCTACTGGTGGATTTACGCGATCCCAAATATGCACTTGGCAATTAGATAAGTTATGGATGAGAAGTTTTCCGGTGTTGGTGGCGCGTTGGGTTTCTTTTGGATGCGTCAGTAGAGCAATCTGCGTAGTGCTATCAAGTATAGGGCGGTGACGGCAAATACATTGATAACGTAGACCACAGCGTGGGCATGCTGTGGTTTGAGTCGTGCTTTGCTGTGACATACTGGCTCTGCTGAATAGGTGGAAACGAGTTTATATCCAAGTAACTTCAAGGTGCTCTGAATTCTGCCTCTTGAAGTCACTTGGGTATAGTTTACATTTTTATCCCTTGTTGCGCTGCACTGATGTTATCGGAGAATAGGGTGACGTTGCCTTTTTTATCACTTACTGGCGCAGTAGAAGCATTAATCGGGTAGCTGACGCCGGTGTATTCCATCGCGTGATTGGATGCTTTGGTGCTGCCGCCACTTACTGGAATGATTAAATCACGCCAACCAAAGTGATGATAATTTGTGACTTGTATAGGCGTGCTTACTTGAGTGATACGGCTGTTAAAACGCCATTCATCATTATGGTTTTCAAACATTAAGAGGGTGCAACCGCCGGAGCCACACCAGTCGGTTAAGATAAATAATTCAGGTTGTTGGTCATTGTTAATATCGTAAGTTAGCCAGCGATAACGGTTGTTTTTTGGATCGGTACGGTTGTATTTAAAGTACTGACGTAAGGTGGCATCGACTTTGGCATCATATTGATTGCTGCCTTTAATGCTTGCGACTGCTAACGCATCAACTGGGCCTTGAGTGCTTTTTGCTCCTGCTTCGACCATCGTGGTTTCAACTTTCATTTTTTGTAGCGTTAAGCCATTCATGCCTAGGTTATATTCACCACCATTAATGATTTCTTTGCGAGCTTTGAGTTGAAAACCATCAACACTAAACACTCGCAGTGCTTTCACTTGGGTGTTTTCATGTTGAGTCATTAACACATGCACTTTCTGATCTTGTTGTTGCCAATAACCCGTTTCAACTAAGCCTTTATCTCCATTTTGATAATCATAATGAGTAATCGCGGTGTGGTCGGCATTCAGCACTAATCTGGTCGTTAAACCGGCGATAGGCTGGCTTTGATAAGTCCCTACGAATTGTTCGGCTGCCTTGTCTTTGGCTTGTTGTTGGCTAGCTAAAATGAAATCTTGCTCTGAAATGTTGTTGCTGTTCGAGTCCTGAGCCTTGCTGCTGGCCATTTCAATTGGTTCACTTTGTGCCAATAGTTGTGGTTCATCCGGTTGGCTGGAACATGCACTTAGTAACAATAGTGCAGAAAAACTCAATGGGATTGTATAAGCCTTCATGGTATTTTTTATTCCTTAATGATACGTAACCAAATGATTTATTTAACGCTGGTTATTTCTTTGTATAGCCAAGTAATTTCAAGTCACTTAGTAGACTGACAGCAAAACAGAAGGTTCATTATGGCATATTGGTTATTTAAAACTGAACCCGACACGTTTTCGATTGATACTTTGCGAGTGCAAAATATCGCGTGTTGGGAGGGAGTCCGCAATTATCAAGCCCGTAATATGTTGCGTGATGAAGTGAAAGTGGGGGATGAGGTTTTGATCTACCATTCTTCTTGCAAAAAGATTGGGGTAGCGGGCATCGCTAAAGTAGTGAAAGGCGCATACCCAGATCACTTCCAATTTGATCCAGAAAGCCCTTATTTTGATATTAAGTCTGAGCCGAGTAACCCACGATGGGTAATGGTGGATATTGAGTTTGTTCGTAAAACCAGTCGTATTATTAGCTTGGCAGAAATGAAAGCCATGCCCGAGTTGGAAAATATGCCTTTGGTGAAAAGAGGAAATCGTCTATCGATCATGCCTGTGAGTAAATTTGAATGGCAGGTAATTTTAGATAAAGAGTAGGTTACTTGTAGTGATAAAAAATGGCAGCTTAATTGAGCTGCCATTTTTTGATTCAACTACTTGTATGTATAGGAGACGATAACAAGTGATCTTCTAGGTAATGTGCGACGGCTTCGTCGATGCTGTTACCAATAATTTCATTGTTTGGTAGCGCTTTCATCACTTTGTCGTGAGCGGTGCCCATGATTAAACCTTTATACGCTGTGGCGAGCATTTCTACATCATTCATACCATCGCCAAACGAAATGCAGTTTTCAAGTTTTTTGCCCAGCTTTTTGGCCACGGCTAATAATGCATCCCCTTTTGATACATTAGGTGCCATGATTTCTAAACACCAAGGGGTTGAGAAGGCAATGCTGATGCGGTCACCAAACTGTTCTTTTAGCTGCTGTTCATAAGCGGCTAAATGATCATGATCGGTATGGGTAAAGAATAACTTAGCAATGTCTTCGGTTGGTGCGTTATTAATATCAAATAATGAATAATTAAACCCAGATTCTTGGTGATGCTTGCTGAGTTTTAGATCTTCTTTATCCGTCAGCCAATCATTGCTGCGATAGATGTGAATGCGATGGTCTGGATCTTGTTTGATGATATCGACAATCGGCTGAATCACATCTTCAGGCAGGTTTTTGCTGTATAATAATTCATTATCTGGCGAATGAACACGCGCGCCATTAGACGTGATCATATAAGCCGGAATGCCCGCACTAGCACGGAAGCTTTCCACATCAACATGATGGCGACCTGTGGCAAAAATAAACGTCATGCCTTTTTCATGTAGCTTCTTCAGGGTTTGCTTGGTGAATGCACCTAAGGTGTGATCGGGCAACAATAGCGTGCCATCTAAATCCGATGCAACAATATTCACATCTTGTAGAGCAGGTTGAGAAAGCGTGTGGTTTGACATATTGCCTCTATAGAATCATTTAAAAACAGGAATAGTTTACGTTAATTTAATAGGAAAAAAGAGGGTAAAGCTTGCATGGTTCATTTCCTCTTTTATCGCGAACAAAATTTAACTACAAAAGAACAACAGGCCCTAGGAATTAAGATTGTTGGGCAAAAAAATTCAGGCACTGAGCAAGAGCTTGGCTACGGAGTTCATCGGTTTCAAAAAACAATTCGTGGCGAGCACCTTGTATTATTGCTAATTTTGCTAACCCCGGCTTGGTTTTGTTGATCTTGTTGATGAAACGTTTTTGTGCGCTGTTATCGACCACGGTATCTTGACTGGCTTGCATCAAGAGTACGGGTAAATTCAACTTATGCGCTTCTTTACTACAGAGCTTAGCGGCGATTAATGATTGATGCGCCCAGTGAGTGCTGACGCCACCGAGTTGAATTTCGGGTTGTTGCTCATACAAGCTTCGGAACCATTGGTAACGCAGTGCACTGTGAGTGAGGTCATTAGTTTCAAAGGGTTTGTTATAATATGGTTTTTGTCCCGGCGTATAGATAGGCTCTGAGCTACGGGATGACATCCATTTAGTCAGTGGACCAGAGATCGGGCGAAGATACCATTGCATTTGAATGCCGATCATTGGTGCACTGAATGTAATTGCATCAAAATAATGGTTTGGATGAGTTTGCAGATAACGAGTTGAAATGGCCCCACCCATTGAGTGAGCCAAAATAAAGCGTTTTTGGTAACGGCTGAAATCAAACGCTTCGACGACATGATGCATATCTTTAATGTAGTAGTCGAAATGCTCAACATGGCCGATTTGTTTATCGGTGCAGCAACGTTCTGATATGCCTTGACCACGATGGTCATAAGAGTAAACGTCATAGCCTTGTTCTACGAGATCCCAAAACAATTCTTGATACTTATAAACACTCTCAATTCGACCATTGACCAATAGAATAACTTTGGTATTTTCAGGACGAGTGAAAGAAACCCAGTACAGTTTCTTGCCCTGCTGGCCTTCAATAAATCCTTCATTTCGGGATTGCCAAAATGGGCTTAAAGTCTGTTGTGAAAACGCGATCAACTCTTGTTCACGTTGCCAGTGTTTGTTGTGCTCAATCATATGCTGCTTAATCATTACGCAATTATGTTGCTTCAACTATGCCACTTTTTGTCTATCTTCCGTAGCGATTTCTTATCTATTTTATTGGGTCATTTTATGGTTTTAAATATAAAGCCTAGATGATGTAACGATAAGTTAAGTTTTGGTCAGGTTATAGCTATGCAGTTATTGTTGCTTTATGTTAGATGGATAAAGTAATCATGGAGTGACACGTTATGTCGCAAGTTAGCCAATCAACCCAGCCTAGTCAGCCAAGGGTTTTCTTCTTTGATTTATTGCGTTGCGTAGCGGCTATTTTTGTTATCGCTATTCATGTGCTGGCTCCTTATCGTCATGATCTTGGAGTGATTCCTTTTAATCAATGGGTCACCGCGGTGAGTCTCAATAGTATTTCTCGTTGGGCAGTACCTGTATTTATTATGATCTCAGGTGCTTTGTTATTAAGTGATCGTCGTCCATTTGATGCCAAATATTATCTGCAACGTCGATTTGGCAAAGTACTCGTCCCCTTTTTAATTTGGTCGCTATTTTATGCTTATCTTTCTGGTTGGGGAATCAATGGTTTTGATGGTGAACTTGCTTCCTCTGTGTTAGCGGATAGTTTTCATCATGCAACTTATTACCACCTTGGATTTTTCTATTATTTCCTTCCGTTATATTTCGTTGTTCCTTTCTTGCAAATATTAGTGCAAAAAATTGATAACACTGGGTTGTTCATCTTGGTGATGCTGTGGTTAATGACCACTGCCTTTTATTTACTGAGTTTTGATGGGCCATGGAGTAATCAATATTATTTATATAGTGGCTATTTGTTATTGGGTTATGTCTGTTATCAAAAATTACCGCTAAATCACTCGCTCGTGATAGGGCTGACAGTGTTGGGCGTCGCTGCATTATGGATGACAGGGTTTATGGTGATAACGGATAGTGTTGAAGTTGGTAAGTACACAGTGGGGCGTTGGCTTTCTTATAAAACGTTGAATACCGTATTAGCTGCTACAATGATATTTATGTTAGCTCGTTACTTTGGTGAGTTTATTGTCGGTAAGGCGAAGCGAGTGATTAGTTTTATTAGCGATTACAGTTTAGGGGTCTATATCTTGCATCCACTTTTTCTATGGCCGATGAAAACTTATGGTTGGCACCAAGGCCACCCAGTTTGGGTGATTCCAATTTGGGTAGTGTTGAGTGGCGTAGGATCGTTGGGGTTAAGTTGGTTAATTACTCGCTCTAATAAGACTTGTTGGTTATTGCCAGTGGTAAGAAAGTCTTAAGATAGTGGGGGTTATTCTTTTAATAAAGCAAAGTGAAGGAATTTATCACCTTGATAAGTGAGTGTGCCTTTATCTCCAGGGTTTAATGCGCTGTAGTAGTGGATACCCACTTTAAATTCTCGCTTAGGTCCCACTGGAAGTTTTTGAACATAAATCCAATGCTCTTGATCCTCTTGGCCAGATTGAGCTTCAGGAATATCGATAGTTTGTTTATCGATAACCATCACTTTGACTTGTTGTTCAGGCGCATCTAGCCCTAAGTTGTGCTTTTTATGAAATTGGCGATACATCCATGCCGCCAGTCCGATAAGTAAAATAAGGCTAATTAATAAAGTGATTGGCATTGTGATACATCCTAACTAATTAATTTTACAGTACATATACCCAAGTGATTTCAAGATGCAGAATTCAGAGTTATCCTCCTGAAACTCGTATCTTGAAGTTACTTGGATATAGTATCCAAATTGCGATAGATATTACCTACCCTAATAGAATAATTCGTGATCCAGTCTCGTTTTTGTCGACATATGACTAGTTTTATAGGGCTGATGTTGGTTTATTCTTATATATGATTCGTGGCTAAGAGGTGTGTAGAGTGTCCGATATTGAAAAAGTAGTTTTACATACTCGTCGTTTAGAACGTTTATTGAGAGAGCAGTATCATGCTAAAGGGCAAGGTTTAGTTGAGCTGACCGAAAGTTGCGTGACACGTTTGCCTCATGATGTTGCTCAAAGAATTCATTTAATAGCTCAAAGTCGTCAACAACTACTGGATGGTGAGATTGATTTGGAATTAACCGCTGATTTTATTCAGACGTGTATTGAGTGTGAAAAAGAACTGACACCACGAAGTGGTCGTTTTATTTGGGGAGTGGCTATTGTGTTAATGCTGGCAATGACACTAGGTGCGATTTTATTTTATTCAATTCATTGGGATGTGGTCGCTCATCATTTAAATTTGTAATCAAACCAAATTAACCGTTTGAATATAAACAAAAAAGGACGCTGCTAGCGTCCTTTTTTGTTTTAGTATTTGATTAAGAAATCATTGGTAGAGTCATTAAACCAACCATTACTGCAATCAATACCAATCCTTGTCTTTGAGATGTCGTCATGTGAAAACTTCCTTCTGGTTGATTAGATATGCAGCTAATATAACAAAAAAAATACAGTTGATCTAGATCTATTTAATATTGGCCTATAAATGTAAGTTTAGTGTAAGAAAAATCGCTAATTGTGACGATTAAATTTTTTTATTTTTATTTGTGAAATGCATGATTTCATTTATGGAGTTGTTGCTTTATTCTTAACTTGTTGATTTTTATTTGTTAAGTATGTTTTTTGTTTTTTAGTATTTTTATTTTTTTTTAAACCTATAATTTTGGTTGCTAGAATCTATGACCTTGTGTTTAACCGTTTAACTTTAATGGTAGGTGAAGTTTTAATGGATATGGAGAGCTTTTATCACTTTTAGGTAGGAAGATATAAGCTTATTTGACAATAGATTGTTTTTGTTTATTTTTTGGTTAATTTTAATACGCATTTTTATCGTTTAACTCACTGTTATATATGGAATTTATAAACTTGTTTATTTATTGCTCTATGAAAGTTTTGTTTTTATTATCTAAAGGGAGATTTTAGACCATTATGTTTGTTTTCTAGAGTTAATGATTAGAGGGGGATAATCAGGATCATTGCTTTTCTAACCTTGGCTATTTTAGCCTTTACCTTCTTGGTGGCTCTCTCTACACTAAGTTGATAAATAGAAAGGGGAAACGCATGTGGTATTGGCTATTAATGGGGGGATTATTGCTCCCCATGCTTGTGTTTATAAAGTTTGAGCAAACTAAATGGTTGTCTGTCTCCAAATTATTACTTTTCATTGGCTTGATTGGTAGTTTGCTATTGCAACACGATCTTAACCATTCGTCGTGGTTACTATCGCTTTTTGCACTAGTCTTTTTTACCTTATGTTATGGGATAGAAGAGCTTGCCCCTAAATATAGAAACCTTCAGTTATGTTTTTTCTCTATTGCTTGTCTTTGTTACAGCTTAGACCTTTGGTGCCAAGTTCATACATTGAGTTGGGCGGTCGCGATTCCAACTTTTGCACTCGTGGTGGTCGCTTTCTTACTGGTATTGCCGTTATTAGATAGCTTTGCGATTCAAGCTTCGATGGTAGCTTTGATTTTATGGCAGATGATGTGGGCAGCGGGTCAGCTTTGGTATATCAACCGAACCTTGTTGGATATGAGCAGTTTGTTAGGGGCGTTATTGCTTTCTATCGCGGTATTGATTTGGGCACTTCATTATTTTAGAAGGCCTTTTAAATATTCTTATGCTTGGAGTATGTGTTGCTATTTTAGTGCCCATATTTTAATTATCGCACCAACGGTCTTGAAGTAATGTTTGTTAACCTGAGTGGATAGCTGGTGGATTCAACCCACCACGCACCACATTAATAGCGCTTATCTTATTATTTAAATTGGATTTTTTATGGAAATTTTATCAGCAGCAGTAATGCTGTTTTTGATCATGGACCCGCTTGGTAACCTACCAGTCATTCTTTCTATATTAAAGCATTTAGAGCCAAAACGTCGCCGTATTGTATTGGTGCGCGAGTTGTTATTTGCGTTGGTGATCCTGTTGCTCTTTTTATATGCGGGTAAATCCATCTTAGGATTTTTGCATGTCAAAGCGGAAACCTTGAGTATTTCAGGTGGTTTGATCTTATTTATTATCGCGATTCGAATGATCTTTCCACAACCAGGTGGTGTTGTTGGGTTGGCGGCCGGCGAAGAACCTTTTTTTGTGCCTATGGCGATCCCTATGATTGCTGGGCCTTCGGTGATAGCGTCTTTATTATTGTTATCGACTCAATCACCAGATCGTATGTTGGATTGGTCGATTGCAGTATTCCTCGCTTGGGGGGGCACCTTTTTGATCTTGATGTTTTATAACTTCTTCCATCGGATTTTGGGTGAAAAGGGCCTAAAAGCGATTGAGCGTTTAATGGGCTTGTTATTGGTGATGATGTCGACGCAAATGTTCTTAGATGGGTTGAAACAGTATTTAGGTTGAATAATTCACTAACAAAGCCGCAGTTAACTGCGGCTTTGTTGTTTTTAATAGATTGAATAATGACATTATTTTAAATATTTATTTTTCAGGTCGAGTAACGCAAAAGTACCAAATAAAATAATCGAAATTTTTTCCCAACGTGTCAGTGCCACTCCTTCGCCAAGTGCACTGGAAAACAGCAGACTTTGTAGCCCATGCATAAACAAGGTGAAAACCGCCATTACATTTAATGCAATATGTGCCATACCTGGAAATGGCTGAACTAAGTTAGTAATAAATACCGCCCACACCAACAACATAAAGGCTTTCGCTAATAGATTTAATACTTTTTTCATCGGTTGCTCCGTAGTATGTCGGCTTTAACTGAGTTGATACAGGCGGTAGCAAACTTGTCCGGCTGTTTTTTCACGATGTAGCTGCCAATGCTCTGGAATTTCAGGCAATTGCAGCTCTTTTTCGGTTTCGATATAGACTAAGCCATTTTCTGCCAGCCAACCATTTTGTTGTAATAAGTTGAGAGTTTGCTCAAGTAAGCCTTGGCGAAAAGGGGGATCGATAAAGACCACATCGTAGGCTTGCCCAGGTTGCTGTAAAAACTGCAAGGCATCTTGTTGATGGATCTCAATATTGTTGGCTTTGAGTTGGCGACTATTAGTGACTAACTGTTGGCAAGCCTGTTTATTGAGCTCTATCATAGTCACCAGTTCTGCCTGGCGAGAAGCTGATTCAAAACCTAATCCACCAGAACCGGCAAATAAATCAAGACAGCGAGCATGGGGAATATCAGCCGCTAACCAATTAAATAATGTTTCTTTGACGCGGTCTGTGGTGGGGCGTAAACCTTGAGCATCATGGACCGGTAACTTGCGGCCTCGCCATAAGCCACTGATGATGCGAACAAAACCAACATTGCCTTTGGCTGATTGAGAAGATGAAGCTTTACGTCTTTGCATAGAATAAACCGCAGATAGATTTTTGAGTGCTCGAATAAAGTGATATTATATACCCAAGTAACTTCAAGGTGCAGAACTTTGCCGTTTTCTCATTACGGATGTTTGGTTATTATTGCTAATCAATGTGTTCGTTACGCGTTAGTTACCCACTCAAACTTAAATAAATTTGCCACTTTAAATCAAAGTGCATGCTAGGACTTGTTCATGACAGCTAAAAAGAAACGCGGTTTACTCTCTTGGCTCGGTTTTGCTGAAGAAGAGAATAAAGCCTCATCCGACCAACATATTGAATCACAACAAGATGAAGCGCTTAAGCAAACTGATGAACAAGCTGCGGAGCAATCTGAGGTTGAGCAGTCAGTCGTAGAGCAAACACCACAAGTGCTTGAATTGGATACAGAGATAGCCTCAGAAACCTCTCAACAATCTGATGACACTCAAGATGACAACCTAGTCGCTCAACAAGCTGAAGTACTAGAAACTGATCGCGTTCAAGAGCAAGTTAAGCCAACCGAAAGCTTTTTTACTCGTTTAAAGCGCAGCTTGCAACGAACCAAACAAAATATTGGCGCGGGATTTTTTGGTCTATTTAAAGGCAAGAAAATCGACGATGAATTATTTGAAGAATTAGAAGAACAATTATTAATTGCTGACGTGGGCATGAACACCACGGTGAAAATTATTGATAATCTGACGGAAAAAGCATCACGCCAAGATTTAAAAGATGGTGAAGCATTATATGGTCTCTTAAAACAAGAGATGGCCGATATTTTAGCCGATGTTGAACAACCGCTAGAAATTGATACCAGCAAAACGCCTTACGTTATTTTAATGGTTGGGGTGAATGGTGTCGGTAAAACTACTACCATAGGTAAACTAGCCAAACAATTCCAATCGCAAGGTAAGTCGGTGATTCTCGCGGCGGGTGATACCTTCCGCGCGGCTGCTGTCGAGCAGTTACAAGTGTGGGGTCAACGTAATGATGTGCCAGTTATCGCTCAACACACTGGTGCGGATAGTGCTTCAGTCATTTATGATGCGATTGAAGCCGCTAAAGCACGTGGTGTTGATGTGGTGATTGCGGATACCGCTGGTCGCTTACAGAATAAGAGCAACTTGATGGAAGAGTTGCGTAAAATCGTTCGTGTTATGAAGAAAATTGACGATTCCGCTCCGCATGAAATTATGCTGACACTTGACGCTGGAACCGGTCAAAATGCGATTAGCCAAGCCAAGTTATTTAGTGATGTCGCACCGGTAACAGGTATCAACCTAACTAAATTAGATGGCACCGCCAAAGGTGGGGTTATCTTTGCACTGGCCGATCAATTTAAAATTCCTATCCGTTATATTGGGGTTGGTGAAGGCATTGATGATTTACGTCCATTCCAAGCACAAGACTTTATTGAAGCGCTATTTAGCCGAGAAGAATAATTTTTATCCATGTTATTGGGTGAGTATTAAGGGAAAGAAATGATTAAGTTTCAACAAGTCAGCAAGGTATACCGTGGTGGTCATCAAGCGCTGCAAAAAGTCGACTTTCATATACGTCGAGGTGAAATGGCCTTTCTTGGAGGACATTCCGGTGCAGGTAAAAGTACTCTGTTGAAGTTGATTTGTGCGATCGAGCGTCCTAGCGATGGCAAGATCTATTTTAATGATCACGATATTACGCGTATCGCCAGTAAAGATATTCCATTTTTACGTCGTAATATCGGTATTATTTTCCAAGATCATAAGCTACTGATGGATCGAACCGTTTTTGATAACGTTGCATTGCCAATGCGTATTGAAGGCGCCTCGGAAAATGAGATCAAACGCCGCGTTTCAGCTGCCTTAGATAAAATTGGTATGCTAGATAAAGCACCTTGCTTGCCACGTCAATTATCAGGTGGTGAACAGCAGCGTGTCGGGATTGCTCGTGCGGTAGTGAATCGTCCTCGTTTATTATTAGCTGACGAACCGACGGGTAACTTAGATCATGACTTATCTCACCAAGTACTCAATCTATTAGAAGAATTTAACCGCGCAGGAGTGTCGATTATTTTCGCTACCCACGATTTAGAGTTGGTTAATAGCCGCCCACAATATCGTCGTTTTGAATTAAACCAAGGTTTTTTAAGTGAGGTAGAACGCTATGGCCAATAAGAAGCTTAAAGCGGCCAAATTGTCTAAAGCGAATGCGCGTCCAAAATCGGCAGGCTTTTTTCAAACTCACATCAAACAAGCTAAAGATTCTTTTCGTAGTTTAATGGCTCGCCCTCTTGGTACTATTTTAACCTTAGCTGTGGTATCGATGTCTTTAACACTACCTGCAACCTTTTATACCGCTGGTAAAAATATTGCGATAGTAGCTGAGGATATGAATACCGCTTCACAAGTGAGTGTGTATTTAAAAGAAGGTACGCCAGAAGCACGCCTGATGGTATTAAAAGACCAAGTGGAAACCTGGCCTGAAGTAGAGTCGGTACAGTACATTTCCTCGCAACAAGGTCTAGAAGATTTAAGTCAGTTTGCCGGCTTAGAACAAGCTATGTCACTGTTAAATGATACCGCTTTGCCGCCGGTACTTGTGGTCATGCCAGATACTGAGCACCAACAAACCGATAACATCAAAACATTGGCGAAAAAACTGCAATCAGAAAGCGATGTGACCGACGTTCGCTTGGATGAAGATTGGTTTGCTCGTCTTGATGCGATTAAACACTTAGCTTATATCGTCGCTTATTCGTTTGCTTTATTGATGCTGGTGTCGGTGTTCTTAATTGTCGGCAATACTCTGCGATTCAACATTTTGGCGCATAAAGAAGAAATCCAAGTAATGAAGCTGATTGGTGCAACGGATCGCTTTATCTTACGACCTTATTTATATACCGGATTATGGCTTGGCCTATTAGGCTCCTTAATTGCTTGGTTCTTAACCTTGATTATTACCTTGTTGCTAAGTGGTGCAGTCGACACCTTAGCGGGCTTATATGACAGTCACTTTAGTTTGCTTGGTTTAGGTTGGGATGAAAGTATCTTGTTGTTGATGCTCGGTTCTACTTTAGGTTGGATAGCGGCGAATTTATCGGCCAGAAAGCATTTAAAAGAAATCGAACCGGTTTAATAAAAATCTGAACTAATTTTATGTGGAAATAAGGTGAATGTGAGTTTAGTAGGCTTTCTTCTATTCAATTTATATTCACTCTTGCATTCTAGAGATTTGCTATGAATAATAGTTACCCCCTTGAAGATCTCTAGCAGAAGGTCCAGAATAGGTGGGTTGAAATTAATCAAACTGTCTTTTTTAAAGTGTGTTATTAATTTTTTAAAGACAAAAGAGGAATTGAATGTCAAACGCATATCCAATGACTTTAGTCACTTCAGATAGTTTAGATAGCTATATTCGCACAGCCAATAGCTACCCAATGCTGACGGCTGAAGAGGAACGTGACTTAGCAGAGCGACTACACTACCACGGTGAAATTGAGGCAGCGAAAGGCCTGATTTTGTCGCACCTACGCTTTGTTGTACACGTTGCGCGTGGCTACTCTGGTTATGGTTTACCTTTAGCGGATTTGATCCAAGAGGGTAATATCGGCTTAATGAAGGCAGTAAAACGTTTTAACCCAGAAGTGGGGGTTCGTTTGGTGTCTTTTGCGGTGCATTGGATTAAAGCAGAAATTCATGAATACGTGTTACGTAACTGGCGTATTGTGAAAATCGCGACTACCAAAGCACAACGTAAATTGTTTTTTAACCTACGTAAGTCTAAGAAGCGCTTAGGTTGGTTTAATAACGGTGAAGTTGAAACGGTAGCTAAAGAGCTGGGTGTTTCGACCACTGAAGTGCGTGAAATGGAATCTCGTTTAGCGGCGCAAGATGCGACCTTTGAGATGCCATCAGAAGATGATGATTCTGTCTCTTCTTATACTGCGCCAGTTTTGTATTTAGAAGATAAGCATTCTGATATTGCTGAGAATATCGAAGCGGATAATTGGGAAAACCATACCAATAACCGTCTAGGTCATGCGTTAGCAACTTTAGATGAGCGTAGTCAGCATATTGTACGCTCTCGTTGGTTAGATGATCAGAAAGCAACGTTACAAGAACTGGCAGACACGTATAGTGTTTCGGCAGAGCGAATTCGCCAGTTAGAAAAGAACGCGATGAAAAAATTAAAATTGGCGGTAGGTGAGTTCTAATTCGATCTCTCATGAACGCTTAATTTAACATGAAAGGCCAAGATCACATGATCTTGGCTTTTTTTATGCGATCGAGTTTATTTACGGGGATCAAAGGCAATGATCTAATGGTTAATCACAAGCGATCGTTTTCTGTGGGTAAATATGTGGAGAAGCTAGGGGTGGGTATAGGGTACGATACACTATATATGGTATTAAGGGCTTTTTTCGAATGTTGATAAAGTTACGCTTACTCACACTTAGATCAGGATCATTACTACATGTTGTGGATCCAAAAATATAAAAACACTTTATCAACGTAATTCACAGCCTTATCCACAGCTGAGTGAATTATGTACACCATAAGGTGTCCCCACTTTCTATCTGTCTTTGTTTGTTGTGGGATACGTTATACTAGTCTGCCCTTATTATGGAAAAAGGAGACAATAATGGACCAGTTTCAACATATCGATGTAGAGCAAGCTCAGAAAATGATAATTGAGCAATCAGCGGTATTATTAGATATTCGCGACCCACAATCTTTTGCGGTGGCCCATGCCGAACAAGCTAAGCATTTAACGAATGATACTATTGTAGCCTTGATGGAAGATTTAGAGTTTGATCAACCATTATTAGTAATGTGTTACCACGGCATTAGTAGTCAAGGGGCTGCACAATATTTGGTAAACCAAGGCTTCGAAGAAGTGTATAGTGTCGATGGTGGCTTTGAAGCATGGCAACGTAGTAATTTGCCAATGATAAAAATGGCTTAAATATTCTTTGAGTATTATTAAGCTTCGATATTACTAAGTTTTAATATTGTAAAACTTAGCCGACTCTTTTGTGGGTTAGTCCTTTGGGGGCCGCATTGCGGCTAATCATTACCGAAAAATTTCATAGGTAGTCGTATGATTCGTTTGATCGCTTTAAATAATCCTCGGATTGCACAATCATTTATAGATTATATGGCATCGCGAGATATTGAAATCTTGATGACACCAGAAGGCGAAGGGCTGTTCGCGTTGTGGCTGAAACAAACTGAATATCAAATTGAAGTAGAAGCTGAGCTCAAGTTATTTATCGATAATCCTCACGCTCAAAAGTATCAAGCGGCCTCTTGGGAAGTAGCAGACTCTCGTACTCAGCAATTTCATTATGACTCCCCGAGCTTTATCGCTCAGATTAAAGCCAAAGCCGGCCCTTTGACGTTAGCAATTATGGCCATTTGCCTTGTGGTGTATGGCTTGTTGTTCTTTGGTTTTGGCCAACCGTTGTTCCAATCTTTGCACTTTCCTGCCAACCCTGAACAAAAATGGCAATTATGGCGTTGGATCAGTCATGCCTTCTTGCACTTTTCGGTCGCTCATATTGCCTTTAACCTTCTATGGTGGTGGCAGTTTGGCGGTGATATTGAGAAGAAATTAGGTTCAGGTAAGTTATTACAAATTTTTCTTCTGTCGGCTGCATTGTCCGGTTCGGCGCAATATTGGGTCGAAGGGGCAAACTTTGGCGGGCTATCGGGCGTGGTTTATGCCTTGATGGGGTACTTATGGATTATTGGTTGGCGTCGACCTGACAAAGGTTTATCGGTTCCGCGTCCATTGGTAATCTTTATGCTAGGTTGGTTGGTCTTAGGTTTTGTTCAGCCATTTATGGCGATTGCTAACAGTGCTCATTTAGCGGGCTTGCTTGCCGGTTGTGGTTTAGCCGCCTTGGAAGGGCAGTCAAAAGCGGTATAAGTTTTTGTGCTTTAGGTATACCTTTCTTTCGCGTTAGATATTCGATGAGTCATTCTATTGGTACAATGGCACTTGGCCGTAATATTCAGCGACGATTTACACATGATTGAGCAAATGTATTCTTCATATTTTAATTATTTTACTCGCCTTGATTGGCAAACGGCATCGTCGTTTTGTTTTGGTGAGTGTTTGGATGCCGAGTGGCTGCGCGAACAAGGCTCGCTTTCGATGCGCTTTTCTCAGCAATGTCAGCACTTGTCTGCCGAGGTGGTGCGTAATCAAATTATCCCAAGTAGCCAATTAACCGACTTTCAACGTGCTATGTTGCTAAGAGCGGACACTTTAGATCAAGACTACCTACTACGAGAAGTCGTATTAGCGGCTGATGGTGAGCCTTGGTTGCTGGGGAGTACGCTAATTCCCCGTTCATCATTAACCGATGAGCAATTTGATTTATCGAAACAAGGCGAAGTGCCGTTAGGATTAACGGTATTTCAAGCAGATCAAGTAGCCCGAGATCAGTTGTATTTAGCGACCATATCTTCTCCATTAGGCGAGTTGGCAGCACGTAGTTCTCGTTTATGGATGAATAAAAAACCTATGTTGGTTGCAGAGCTATTTCTTCCCCCATCGCCTATTTATCGAAAGGAATGAATGATATGACTATGGCAAAAGCTGCGGCTTATTGGCAGCTTACCCGTATGAACCGTCCAATTGGTTCACTACTTTTATTATGGCCGACGTTATGGGCGTTGCTACTTTCTGCTGATGGTTTACCAGGTTGGCATGTGACGATCGTGTTTGTACTAGGTGTGTTTACTATGCGTTCAGCCGGTTGTGTGATTAATGATTTTGCCGATCGTAAAGTTGATGGTCATGTAAAGCGCACTAAAAATCGCCCTTTACCTTCGGGGTTAGTCTCGAGCAAAGAAGCCTTAGTATTGTTCTTTGTACTGGTGTTGGTGTCATTTTTACTGGTGCTAAGTATGAATAGGCTGACAATTGAGCTGTCGTTAGTCGGTGTGGTACTCGCATTTATTTATCCCTTTATGAAGCGTTTCACACATGTACCGCAATTGTTTTTGGGCTTAGCCTTTAGTTGGGCGATTCCAATGGCGTGGGCCGCGGAAGCTGGCACATTACCTGTTGAAGTGTGGTTAGTGTTTGTGATTAATGTGTTGTGGACCATCGCTTACGATACTCAATACGCTATGGTTGACCGAGATGATGATTTAAAAATTGGCATTAAGTCGACGGCGATTTTGTTTGGTCGTTTCGATAAATTGATCATTGGCTTATTGCAATTAGCTTGCCTATTATTATTAATGGTATTGGGTGATTGGATGGGGCTTTCACCTACTTACTATTGGAGCCTACTTGCGGTAGCAGCGTTATTTGTTTATCAGCAGCGTATGATTAAAGATCGAGAAAGAGATAGCTGCTTTACTGCCTTTTTAAACAATAACTACGTGGGGATGGTTATTGCGATGGGGATCTTGATTAGCGTGCTTTAATGACTATACCCAAATGACTTGGGTGTATACCAACCCTAATAAAAATGCCGTCGTTGAGTTCAATCATGAAGTGACCCCCAATAGTTGGACAACCAACGTTGGGGGTTATTTATTTCTAGTCTCAACAAGGATTATTGATTATTTGGAGTCTGCTTTGCGCATAATGCTTTCTTGTAACGTTAGCTGAACTTCTGGTGATAATAGCTCACCTAGTAAATCGACTAAGGTTTCGATTTTGTGCTGCTGTTCAGTTTGTGGCGCTAAGTAGCCTTGCTGTTTAAGCGTCTGGAATAAGGTGATAAACACTCCTTTATCGAAAAATTCAGGAGCATTAATGCCGTGCAGCCTTCCTAAACGCTGAGCAATAGTTTGGCTTTGCTTTTCAAGTAATGCTTTATCAATACCAGGCATCGCGACGAGTTGAGTTAACGCAATAGCATAGCGTTGCAAGGTTTCGAGAATAGTACGAGAGAGTAGAATTAACCCCTGTACTTGAGAAGGATTAATCGAAATCACGCCATTATCTTCTTTAATCAACTCTTGGCGTAGTAACTCATTCACTAAATCGGTGATCACTGTGTCTAGCTGATCTTGTTGATAATGTAAGAACAATTCAGCTTTCAAAAATGGGTAGATCAAGCTAATCGCTTGGTGTAATTCATCACGAGAAATGTGTTCTTTTTGAACCACTAGGTGAGCGATCAACGACGGTAAAGCGAATAGATGGATGATATTATTTCGGTAATAGGTCATTAGAACCGATTGTTGTCGATCAAGGGAAATAATATCGCCTTGTTCATCAGCTTCTACCACGAATTTATCTAGCTTCTCTGCATGCTCGACCAATTGTGAGGCGCTACTATTTGGCACTGTACTGGTTGGCGTGTAAGGTACTTGCGTTAATAGCGATAAGTAACAATTAATTTGTTGTTCAAGCTTGCGGCGAGAAAGAGCACGTTGATTTGAGGCCAGTAAAGCAGTGGCACAAAGTGTCAGAGCATTGGCTGCTGCGGCATCATTAATATGCGTCATCATTTTATTGGCAAGTTTATTTACCACCGGATTCATCCATTGTGGTTTTTGGTTGCTATCTTGTGCTTGGTTTTCTTTACACGACCAACCTGGTATTTCTTCATTGAGGTATTGGTTGAGGTTAATTGGCTCACCAAAATTCACATAGCCTTGGCCAAAGTTACGTAGCTTACGTAGCGTTTTCAGTACCATGCCTGCACTTTCTTTCTCTTTACGTTTGCCGGTTAATTCTTTGGCGTAAGTCGACACTTCCATTACATGTTCGTAACCAATGTAAACAGGTACTAAAGTCACTGGACGGTTTAAACCACGCAACATGGTTTGGATAGTCATCGCTAACATGCCAGTTTTAGCTTGCAATAAACGACCGGTACGTGAGCGACCACCTTCGCTGAAAAACTCAACCGAGTAGCCTTTGGTGAATAATTCCGCTAAATATTCACGGAAAATGGTGGAGTAGAGTTTATTGCCTTTAAAACTACGGCGAATAAAGAAAGCACCACCACGACGGAAAATTGGGCCTGCTGGGAAGAAGTTGAGGTTCACCCCAGCGGCAATGTGTGGCGGAACCATACCTTCATGATGTAATACGTAAGAAAGGAGTAGGTAGTCCATGTGGCTACGGTGACAAGGCACATAAATGATTTCATGACCATCTTGCGCCAGTTTGCGAACGGTTGCCATGTTGTTGATATTTAAGCCTTGATACAGCTTGTTCCACAACCAACCTAAGAAGCGTGCGCCAACACGAATTAAGGTATACGAAAAATCGGCAGCAATTTCTTCTAGTATGTCTTGCGCTTGTTTTTGCGCTTTTTCTAGCGAGATATTTTTATTCTTAGCTTCATCTTGAATCGCTTGTTGGATTTCAGGCGATTTTATTAAACGATTAAACAGTACTTGGCGTTGTGGCAAGCTTGGGCCTGAAGCGGCTAATTTTTGGCGTGAAAAGTGGATACGCGCCACACGCGCTAATTTATGAGCGATGGTTTCATCTACGCCATGAGTGTCGGCCATATAACGCAATGACACCACAGGGCTAAAGCGGATCATACAATCGCGACCTGATGAAACTAATAAGCGACTTTTCTGACAAGCGCTCATTGCCTGTAAATATGGCTTTTCTTTACCTTCTTGATTCGGTTTACGGCCCCATAAAATAGAAGTAGGCAGCATTTGAATATCCAGTTCAGAATTGGCTTGATGCAGCTTGAGTAATTGAGTAAATAACTCAACAGATTGCTTGGGTAGAATTTGTTTACTGTGAGTTGTCATACCCTTTGAGGTTAGAAACACAAAGCGCGAGAATTCTTGTCCATTGATTTGTAATGGTGTTAACGGGTCGGGTAGACCGAGTGCTTTAGTTTGTGTTTGTAAGCTGATCAGATCGATATCTGAATTAAAAGGAAGAGCATAGACAATGGGCTTGGTTAGATCTAACGTCAGTTCTTCAATCGGATTGGCTGGAATGGTTTTCCCTTTAACTAAAAAAGAAAGGGGTAATTTTAGAAGTGAGCGAGAAACGCGGTGTCCGTAAGACATAACAGTGTACAGCCTCAAATATAAAAAGTGGGGCTCAATCCCCATATAAAATGCGCTGCAAGAATAGCAGAAAGTTACCAATTCTATTAGCTTATTCCAGTTAAATCACACCAAATGATAAAATATCGATGTATATATAATGGTTATATGAGGTTAAGAAAGCTCCAAATCAATGCTCAAAAAGTGATTCATACCTCTGGAGTTATCGTACTTTACTGTATATACTCACAGTCAACTGTATAAAAAGACAGGTGAATTATGAAACCGTTGACGCCCCGCCAACAGCAAATCTTTGAATTGATCAAAGGTAAAATTGATATGACTGGAATGCCACCAACCCGTGCAGAAATTGCGCGCGAATTAGGTTTTCGTTCGGCCAATGCCGCCGAAGAGCACTTAAAGGCATTAGCTCGAAAAAATGTAATTGAAATTATTCCTGGCGCTTCTCGTGGTATTCGCATTGTGCAAACTGAGGAAGAATTGCTAGAAGAGCAAGGACTACCTCTTGTTGGTCAAGTGGCTGCTGGTGAACCAATCTTGGCGCAAGAGCACGTAGAAAGTCATTACCATGTTGATCCAGCGATGTTCCGTCCGCAAGCTGATTTCTTGTTGCGTGTTCATGGCATGAGTATGAAAGATATCGGTATCGTTGATGGTGATTTATTGGCGGTGCATAAAACTCAAGACGTTCGTGATGGCCAAGTGGTGGTTGCACGGGTAGATGAAGATGTAACGGTAAAACGTTTAGAGCGTAAAGGGTCGAAAGTTTTTCTGCATGCTGAAAATGAAGAGTTTAGTCCAATTGAAGTGGATTTAACTCATCAAGAATTGACCATTGAAGGCTTAGCAGTCGGCATTATCCGCAATAACACTTGGATGTAATATTTCTGCATTTTGACGTGACTTGCAGTTATGAGCAAATTTCCCACAAACTTGCTTGTAAATTTAAATGATAATCATTATCATCAATTAATCTCAACCTAGGGGATTAATTGATGACTGCTTCTTCTGATCCAACTCAACCAGCTACTTGCCAAACTTATCAAGTTCCTAGTGAGTTATTGCAACCTTTGTGGTTACGTAGTCGTGAAAGCTTGATTGATGATGGTTTAGTCTATGATCCGATTGCAGCGCGCGCTTGCCAACGTTGTCATCTTTCGGCTGAATGCTTAGCGGGCGATATCGATCAAAAGCAGTTACTACATGCCACCCTTACTCAACTATGTGATATGGAAGTCTCGCGCTTTCTTACTCGCCACCCTAATGCGTGGATTATTAATGTTGGTGCCGGGCTGGATACTCGTTTTTATCGTTTAGATAATGGGCTTTGTCATTGGATTGAAGTTGATGTCGATGAAACTTTGTTATGGCGACAAAAGTTATTTCATCATAGTGAGCGTTATAAAATGATGTGCGGCTCTGTGCCGGATATGAAATGGCTCGATCAATTGGCGATTCCTGATAACGCACCGGTTTTAGTGGTGTGTGAGCAAGCGTTATTACTGCAACCTCGCAACCAAGTGGCGCATTTTGTGCAAAAACTTGGGCGACATTTTTCTCACGCTCAAGCTTGCCTAGTGTTGGCGGGTGATAAAAGTCAATCACACTGGGGCAAGAAAATGGGGTGTTCACTCTATAAACATGGCTTAAAAGATCCTGTGACTAGTGTTTTATCTTGGCTGCCATGGATTGATCGGATTAAAGCGCGCTCTCCTGTTGAATATAACTGTAAGCGTTGGCGAGCTTGGCAGAAATTGGTTTCCAAGTTGCCTTTTATCAAACATAGACTTACCCCAACCATGATTCATTTGAATTGGTAGATGAATCACGGCTACTCATTTCTTTGCACTTATACCTAAGTGACTTCAAGATGCAGAATTCAGAGCTATCATCCAGACCTTTAGACAAGGTAAACTGTCGCCTCATCTAAGTGAGGTTTTCGTGAATAAACAATCTTCGTCATTCCAACTGCTTCAACAAATTCTCTCGCAACGCTCTTTGCATAAACAGGTGTTGTTGCTCGCCATTCCTATGGTGCTTTCCAATATTACTGTGCCTCTTTTAGGTTTAGTCGATGCTGCGGTGATTGGTCATTTAGATTACGCCTGGTATCTAGGTGGCGTGGCATTAGGTAGTACTATGATCAGCGTGACGTTTTGGTTGTTAGGTTTTTTGCGTATGGCCACCACCGGACTCGCTGCTCAAGCACAAGGTGAAGAAAGCTCACAAAAGTTAGCCCATGTTTGGTTGCAAGGTATGTTGGTGGCTTGGTTATTGGCTGGCTTGTTTCTATTGTTTCATTCGCCATTGGCTGAGTTGATTTTTTCTTTAAGTAATGCCAGCACCGAAGTGAAGCATTACGGCATGCAATATTTTTCGATTCGGGTGTGGAGTGCGCCAGCAGCACTTGCCAACTTTGTTATTTTAGGTTGGTTGCTCGGAACGCAAAATGCCAAAGCGCCGATGTGGCTAGTGATCGTCATTAATCTTGCCAATATTATTTTGGATGTCTTGTTTGTCTTGGTATTTGATTGGAAAGTAGCAGGTGCAGCATGGGCTTCCGTTTTAGCAGATTATACCGGCTTAGCGTTAGGCTTGTTTTTCGTGATGCGTACTTGGATCAAACAACAGCTTCCTAATGTATTGACATTACTGCCTTCTGCCACTCATGGCATGGGTAGAATGCTGCGTTTAAATAGCGATATATTCTTACGTTCATTGTGTCTACAAGCGGTATTTAGCTTTATGACCTTCCAAGGTGCGGCACTAGGTGATGATATAGTCGCTGCCAATGCGGTATTGATGAGCTTTTTGATGATGGTGTCTTATGGCATGGATGGTTTTGCTTACGCCATGGAAGCCATGGTTGGTAAAGCTGTTGGGGCGAAAAGTCGTGGGCAACTACTCAATTCGTTAATCGGTACTTCATTTTGGGGGTTGGTGTGTAGTGTTTTCTTAACCTTGATGTTTTGGCTATTTGGCCACCAATTGGTTCGGCTGATTACCGATATTCCTAATGTGCAGGCACAAGCGGATATTTATCTACCTTGGCTGATTGTGATGCCGCTAGTGTCGATGTGGTGTTTTTTATTGGATGGCATTTTTGTCGGGGCGACCAAAGGCAAAGATATGCGTAATAGTATGCTTATCGCTATGTTGTGCTTTTTTGCGCTGTATTTCAGTTTCGCTTCTTGGGGCAACCATGCATTGTGGATGTCGATGCTAACCTTTATGGGAATGCGTGGTATTGGGCTTGCGGTGATATTTATTACCCAATGGAAGCAGCAACGATTTATTGAATCCGTTTGATGGTCAATATAGTTGATACTGAGCATTAAAAAAAAGGAGCCTTAAGTTGGCTCCTTTGTTTTGTGACTAGTGTAGCCTTCAGAATAAACGATTCAGCCCATTGAGCGCCGCTACCCGATAAGCTTCTGCCATGGTTGGGTAGTTAAACGTAGTATTGACGAAATATTCAATGGTATTGGCTGGGCCTTTTTGTTCCATAATAGCCTGTCCGATATGAATGATTTCTGCGGCACGCTCTCCAAAGCAGTGAATACCTAAGATTTGTTTGGTTTCTCGATGGAATAAGATTTTCAGGTTACCAATATCTTTACCAGCGATCTGCGCGCGCGCTAAATGTTTAAATGACGCGCGTCCTACTTCATAAGGGACTTTCGAGGCAGTGAGCTCTTGTTCTGTTTTACCAACCGAACTGATTTCTGGGATGGTGTAAATGCCGGTTGGAATATCATCAATTAAGAATCCATCAGCTTTGCCTTTCGCAATCGCTTGAGCAACAAAACGCCCTTGATCATAAGCGGCGCTGGCAAGACTAGGGTAGCCAATCACATCGCCTACCGCGTAAACATGATCCACTTCAGTTTGGTAGTGCTTGTTAACTGAAAGCTGTCCGCGTGAGTCTGGTGTTAATCCCACGAGTTCTAAATCAAGCTTGTCGGTATTACCCGTTCGTCCATTGGCATAGAGCAAACAGTCGGCTTTCATTTTCTTGCCGGATTCAAGGTGCACGATCACCCCGTCATCGGTGCCTTCTACTTTATGATAGGTTTCATCGTTGCGGATCACGACACCACTGTTCCAAAAATGATAGGAAAGGGCATCAGATGTTTCGTTATCTAGGAAAGCCAGTAAGCGATCTCGAGTGTTAATTAAGTCAGTTTTTACCCCTAAACCACGGAAAATAGATGCATATTCACAACCAATTACTCCTGCGCCGTAAATGATGATGTGCCTAGGATCATGCTTGAGACTTAAAATCGTGTCGCTGTTGTAGATGCGTTCATGGGTAAAATCGACATTTTCAGGTTGATATGGACGTGAGCCAGTAGCAATAACAAATTTATCAGCAGTATATTCTTCAAATGTGCCATCGGATTGTGCAACCGACACATTGTTTGGGCCAGTAAACTTAGCGCTACCAAATAACAGAGTACAAGCATTGCGGTCATAAAACCCTTGGCGCAAGCGAGTTTGTTTATCAATTACACTTTTGGCGTGGTCGAGAATGTCGGAAAATGAAGCTGTTAAGCTAGTGTTGTTTTTACAGAAAAGTGGGTTGCTATTGAATTCAATAATGCGGCTTACTGCATGACGGAGGGATTTAGATGGAATGGTTCCCCAGTGGGTACAACCGCCACCAACGCTACTTTCTTTTTCAATAATTGCAACGTTAAGTCCTGCTTTTGCCAACCCCATTGCGGCACCTTCACCGCCTGGGCCACTACCAATGACAATGACATCAAAGTGTGTTGAATTCATCATGCTTTCCCTTGATATTGTGTGAAATCCTGAAATGCATACCGAAATTGATACCGGTAGATCTATATCCAAGTTACTTGAGTATAAGATAGTAACGCATTAAATTATTGGGTAAATGATTGAGATGAAAGACAGTCGCCACGATCACATAGATTGATGCTGAAAGAGAAAAATAACCTGCGGTTGAATAATTTATTGAGGGAAGATAGGCGATAGATACATTTATCGGTATATTAACTAAATGGTGATCAACGAGAAAGCATAATGGGTATTCGAGCTCAACAAAAAGAAAAAACACGTCGCTCATTAATTGATGCCGCTTTTGGGCAACTTAGCGCTGATCGCGGCTTTTCCAATTTAAGTCTACGAGAAGTGTCTCGTGAAGCGGGGATTGCACCAACTTCTTTTTATCGCCACTTTAAAGATATGAATGAACTCGGTTTAGTGATGGTGGATGAAGGTGGACTGTTATTAAGGCAATTAATGCGTCAGGCTCGTCAACGCATTGTCGCGGAAGGTAGTTTAATTCGCACTTCGGTGCAAACTTTTATGGAGTTTATTGAACAAAGTCCTAACGTGTTCCGTTTGTTATTGCGTGAACGTTCTGGGACTTCGGCTGAATTCCGTGCCGCCGTGGCACGCGAGATCCAACATTTTGGCGCAGAATTAACTGAATATTTGGTCGGTGCTGGAATGGCGCGTGAAGTGGCGGCTATTCAAGCGGAAGCCTCTGTAATGATTGTCTTTACTTCTGGTGCAGAAGCGCTTGATCTAGAAGAAGATGCTCGTGATGCTCTGGCTGAGCGTATGATTCTGCAATTAAGAATGTTAGCTAAGGGTAGCACTTTGATGAAAGGATCAATTAAGAATAGCGGTTGAGCAATACCAATATTTACGATTCAGATATCAACCCAGTCCTAGAAAAAGCCACCAATGAGGATTTAGCGCCATTGGTCGGTTATATCGAGAAAAAGTTCTCACAAGATTTAATCTTATCGGATGCCTACAAAAAGCATCGACCAGACCACCAAAAGTATTACGACCTTATTGCAAAAGAAATTCGTGAAATGGGCGGCAACTCTTTTGCAAACCTATACTGTAGTGCTGGCCCTAACTATGGTGAACTTGTGTTTGATGTGGGTAAGAAGGTGAAAGCGAATGTGAAAAAGGGCGTTGCGGTTGAGGAGAATGAGCAAGCCATACTAGAAGTGATTTTGAAAAAAGCCGTTGAGCAAATGAGTGAAGAGGAAAAGGCAGCGCTATTTGAAGCGTTAGATTATTCAGGTAGTGCGCCTAAAGGTGCCATGGCAAGCTCTGTGCTCATTACTTTGTTCCGCGCTGGTGGCTTTAAGTCTTATCAATTGACCGTCATTATTGTCAATCAAATCGCTAAGCTTATTTTAGGTCGAGGACTCATGTTTGCCACTAACACGACTGTAGTGCGAACAGCTTCTGTATTGGCTGGGCCTGTTGCTTGGGCGATAACGGGAGTATGGACGGCTATCGACTTAGCGGAGCTTGCTTACAGCGTGACCATCCCAAGTGTTATCCATATTGCGATGCTACGAAAAGGTCAAGATGCTGTGTATTGCACAAACTGCAATTGCATGTTGATGGATAGCAGAGTGAAGTTTTGTCCAGAATGTGGGAGAAGCAAGCAAAAAAGCTTATTGAGAAAGTAGGCAAAAACCTGCCAGTTATTAAGCAATATATTGCCTGCTTTTCTTTGTTGATGAAGTGTAAAGTCATTGATTTTATTTGAAATTAAAGTTGGCACGCCAATTGCTGTGACATGGGTGTAAATTCGAGGCAAATGCTGCCTTCGTTTATCTATCACTCAAAAAGGAAAATAGTAATGCCAACTCCATGTTATTTACTATCTCAATATTTACCGATTTGCTTTGGGTGTGACTCGATTGTTCTCTCGCGAACAAAGCAAACCGGTAAAGCGTTAAACATTAAAAGGATAGGGCATGGCTACGCTGCAATTTAGTATTAGTGTCGATGGCGTCAGTGACGAATCGTTAGTCGTGAGAAGCTATCAAGGACAAGATAACTTTTCTTCGGTTCAACAAACTGATGGTAGTTGGTGTCATGGTTTTCTTTATCAAATTGAGCTTGCCAGCCGTCGCCCAGATTTAACCGCTTTAGACATGGTAGATAAAGGTGCTGAGATTGTCATGCATCGCGATGGCGAAATAGTGCAACGCATCAATGGTATTGTTCGCAACTTTACTCAAGGTGAAACCGGTCACCACCACACTTTCTATTCTTTAACTCTAGTGCCTGAAATTGAGCGTTTATCCTTGCGCCATAACAGCCGCATTTTCCAATCGATTTCTGCGCCCGATATCATCGCCACCTTGTTTAAAGAAATGGACATTCAAGACTTTGCCTTTGCGCTAACTCGCACGCCAAAACAACGTGAGTTTTGCATGCAATATCGTGAAACCGACCTTGAGTTCATTAATCGCCTTGCCGCCGAAGAAGGCATGGTTTACCACATTGAACAATCGAAGGGTAAACACAGCGTACTGTTCACCGATGATTCTCAAGTCATTAGCTCGTTAGATTCTCCTGTTCCTTATAACGTGATGGCAAGCGGTATCAGCTCAACGCCGTATATAAAAGAATTCAGTAAGACTACTCAGTTTGAAGTCAGTGAAGCGCACAGCAGTGACAACAGTTTTAAAAAGCCTCAGTACAGCTTTAGCCAACAAGCCGTTGCCAGCGATATAGACTACCAGCGTGATACCTATGAGCACTTTGACGCGCCGGGGCGTTTTAAAGATGACGCCATCGGTAAAGAGTTCAACCAACTACGCCTAGATAGCCTGCGTCGCCATGCCCACACCGCCAAAGGCAAAAGTAATGAGCCACAACTACAAACGGGCGCGAAGTTTGAGTTAAGCGAACACACCGATGATAGCTTCAATAAACAATGGTTAGTCATTGCGAGTACTCACCAAGGCGACCAGCCACAAGCACTTGAAGAATCCGCAGGTGGTAAATCGACCACTTACGCTAATCAATTTGAAGCAATACCTGCGGAGAAAACGTGGCGTATGCCTCAGATGACTCGACCGAGGATTAAAGGCCCAATGACCGCTTACGTTGTCGGGCCTGAAGGCGAAGAAATCTTCTGTGATGAATATGG